>JAENIT010000205.1 GCA_016844365.1 Dehalococcoidia bacterium | reverse complement strand
CGGCCTGCCGCTAAGAGGCGGCATCGCCTACACCGATCCCCTCTCATCCCACGCCGTCGCCTTCTCGGTGATGGCGGCCCTGGAGTACCGCCGTCGCACCGGCGTGGGCCAGTACATAGACCTCGCCCAGTATGAGATGGGAGTCACCCTCATGGCGGAGTCCATCCTGGACTACCAGATGAACGGTCGCGTCCGCACGCCCGCGGGGAATGAGCATCCCTCGCTGGCTCCTCACAACGTCTACCCCTGCCAAGGGGACGACATGTGGATAGCTATCGCCGTCACTAGCGATAAGGAGTGGGAGGCCCTGCGCAACGCGATGGGAGACCCGGAGTGGGCAAGGGACAAACGCTTCGGGGATGCCGTGAGCCGCTGGCATCACCGGGAGGAGATGGACGAAAAAATCCGCGAGTGGACGTCTACGTGGGACCATTACGAGCTTATGCTAACCTTGCAGAATGCGGGCGTTCCTGCGGGAGCTGTGTTTAACAGCAAAGAGCTGTTCCTGGACCCGCACCTGAAAGCGCGGAACTTCTTCCAGAAGATCACTCACCCGCCTCGGGCCGGGAGCCTGGGAACCAGATTGTACCCTGGCGTCCCCTGGAAGATGTCCGAGGTGCCGGAACGGGCGCACGATGCTTCTCCCACTCTGGGCCAGGACAATCGGGAGGTCCTGGGTGATCTACTGGGCCTCTCCGAGGGGGAGCTTGCGGAGCTAGAAAGCCAGGATATCATCGGCACCAGGCCCATGGGTTACGCCCTCAGGCCACCGCGCCAAGTCCCCTTGGAGGAGCTTAAAAAGCGTGGCACCATGATTGAACGAAAAAGTGGCTTAAATTCTGCCGAGGTGATACAATTTAACTGGAGATAAGCATTAGTAGCCCTTGAGTATTTCCAATGATTCAGCAGCGAGTCTGTTTAGGTCTGTGAGTCCTTTCCGCGAGCGCTCAAATATGGCCTAATCCTAGTATAGCGAGTGTCTAAAGTAAGGGAGTAGTAATGCCTAACTTCAATGCAGGGGATCGTGTCATAGTGAATGGAGGTTGCCCAAGTTACCAAAGTGAGTGGGCGCGATATTACGCCACCGGTTATACCCTATTTGGTTCACCTAGATGGAGACCCCGAGCAGGAAAACAATACCCTGTCCGAGTCCTGTCTCGAGTCATTATCCTCAAACTGATCACTACAAGTGACTCTGAAGCATTGACGCTGTGTACCACAGGTGCTACACTTTGCGAGTCAAAAGCTCAGGCAAGGTATATCAAATGCGAACGACCGTTTCTGTAGAACCTCCTTCTTTCAGTTCCCGTGTATTTAACACGATTACTGGCATTGCCCAACCCTATGCTCCCACTCGGCACCATATACTTGACGGAATTCTGGTAACTCGCGAGCACATGGATCGTGGTGCTATTCCAGCAGATGTTGGGAATTTTATCATTCGCCAATTGGTCAGCGCTCATATTGCATCGTTTGTAATAGCAGCTATAGATAACTACATCCCGACTAGTGTCCCCTACATAGGTCCCGGCAAAAGAATTTAAGATGACAGTGGAGCAAACGGTACCTCAGGATGAATCAAAGGGTGAAGGCGCTCAGGAGATCGAGATACCGGGAGTCCCATCCGAAATGCTCCGGGATGTCCCGCCGGAGGTGCGCCGAATCATCGGCGGGCAACTGTCCATGATGATGAGTGGCACCGTAGCCCATCCAATTTACAACAAGATTACATCAGAACATATAGACAAGATAATTGAGGAAACAGCTAATCAATATAACAGGGAGACTGAAGAGCGAAAGGATGTCCGAACACACGAGTTCAGGATATTTATCTGCACTTTAATAGTGATTCTCGTCCTTACCGTGTTTCTATCCCTCCAGAACCAGATAACCGTTCTCTACTCCTTGATGCTTGCGCTTCTGGGTATTGCTGGCGGTTACGGGCTAGCTCACAGAAAGCGTGAGTAAGAAAACTATATTGGCGGGGACTCCCACACAGGGTGCTCTACGTCCGTGGCGCATACTCGTGCCAGCGTTTCCCAGCTTAGTTACTGATAGTCTCTCCTTGCCTTGACACCCCACTGCCATCGCCCTAGAATGAGGCCATGACACAGGCCAAAGAGCGGACTCAAGCCCAGTACGAGGCCCCAACTCCAAAATACCTCTGGCACTCTGGGGAGATCATCCCCTGGGAGGAGGCCACGGTCCACATTACCCAGATCGGGTGGACGGCTATCTCCGCGGTATTCGAGGGCATCCGGGGCTATTGGAGCCAGGAGCAGGGGCAGACCTACCTGTTCCGCCTCGATGAGCACCTCAAGCGTCTGGCCAGTTCCATGAAGCTGATGCGCATGGAGCCTCGGTTCTCGTCAGAAGAGGTGACCCAGGCCATTGTCCAGCTTATCCGCGCCAGCGATTATAAAGAGGATGTCTATATCCAGCCCCTGGCCTACTTCAGCGGCTCCATCCCGGGGTATCACCCCGCAGCCAACCGCCCATCGGAGCTTCTGATAACCGCTCGGCCGGCGCAGTCCAACTTGGGCACGGAACGGGGGAGCCACTGCTGCGTCAGCAGTTGGGTGCGCATCTCGGACAACGCCATGCCCCCCAGGGTGAAGGCTCTGGCCAACTACCAGAACAATCGACTGGTCTCCACTGAGGCTCGCATCAATGGCTACGACTCCGGCATCATCCTCAACGACGGGGGCAAAGTGGCCGAGGGCGCTTATTCATGCATCTTCCTCGTTAAGGATGGCGCTGCTGTCACCCCGGATGTAACCTCTGGCATCCTGGAGGGTATCACCAGGGCGTCGGTGATGAAGCTCCTTCGAGAGGACATGGGCCTGGAGGTGAGAGAGCGGGAGGTAGATCGCACCGAGCTATATGTGGCCGATGAGATCTTTCTCTGCGGTACCCTGGCGGAGATTGAGCCGGTGCTCTCTGTAGACCGTTATACTATAGGCGAGGGAGCTTCGGGGCCGGTGACCTCCCGGCTGGAGCGTTTGTATCACACAATAGTGCGGGGGCAGCACGAGGGGCACAGCCGCCTCTGGTGTACTCCTGTTTACTAGTCAAAGCGGTGAAAGTCCCCTCTCCCTGCGGGAGAGGGCTAGGGTGAGGGTGGGAAGCGATTTTCATCCTTCCTTGTGTCGCAAGGAAGCGCCATAGGCGAGTGTGAGAGCAGACTGAGGTTTTGAGGAGAATCGTTGAACAAGATGCCCGTAGAGTACCCAGTGTCCGCCGGCGGAGTCGTTTGCCGCGAGGTGGACGGTAAAATCGAGATGCTGCTCTGTGGCCGCACCGATAACGGCCTTTGGAGCCTGCCTAAAGGCACTCCCGACGCCGGGGAAACCCTCAGAGACACCGCAATGCGGGAAGTCCAGGAGGAGACCGGGGTCCAGGTGAGGATCCTGGGGAAGATAGGGAGCGTCAAATACTCGTTCACCCGGAC
>JAENIT010000031.1:3532-10545 GCA_016844365.1 Dehalococcoidia bacterium | reverse complement strand
GTCCAGCGCATATCCTTTGGGCGATGCGCATCGGAAGTCAATGCCGATTATGGCCGACATGTAAAGCAGGCTGTTGGCGACGTTATTTCCGTCTCCCACGTAGGCGATGGAAAGATCGGCAACCTCACCCTTCATCTCTTGGATGGTCAGGAAATCCCCCAAGGCCTGGCAGGGGTGCTCAAGGTCGGACAGGGCGTTGATGACCGGCACTGTCGCGTGGCGAGCCAGAAGCTCAACCGTTGAGTGAGCGAAGGTGCGGGCGGCTATTCCGCTCACCATTCGGCTAAGAACGGGAGCCACGTCCGCTACCCCCTCCCGCTCTCCAAGACCAACTTCCGCTGGAGAGAGATAAATAGAGTGCCCCCCGAGCTGCCACATGGCCACGTCGAAGCTCACCTTGGTGCGCAGCGAGGGCTTTTCAAAAAGAAGAGCCAGGCACCGCCCTTTAAGGGGGTCGCCGTTATCTTCTTGTGCCTTAAGAGCCAAAGCAAGTCGGGTGAGCCGCCAGATGTCCTCTGCGGTCATGTCTAATACTGAAGTCAGATCTTTACCAAGCATTGTTCTCTCTTTTTACCCTAACCTTCCCAGGGGAGGACCCCTTTCTCCACTAGTTGCCGCCTGCTCAGGGCTTGCCCTGTCAGCTCCAGGGGGTTGTTGGCACAGATAGCAGCGATAGCCTCCCCGGCTGCCTCGACGGGCTGGGCCCAGGTGAGCCTCTGTTCATCATAGACGCGCAGGGTGCCAGGGGTTACGGTAAAAGGAGGATGATATGACACCACAGCTATCTTGTGCTCCTTCAGCTCCTCCGCCAGTCCCAGAGTGAAACGGTCAAGAGCCGCTTTGCTCACCCCGTAAGGCAGGCTCAAGAACCCAGTCCTTGTGGAGGCCCCAGAGGAGACGTTTATTATGGTCCCTCCTCCAGCGCTTATCATCAGTGGAGCTACGGCCCTGGCGCACAAGAAAATGCCTCTCAGGTTCACACTCATCATACTGTCCCAGTACTCCGGAGTCACATCCATAAACCCGCGGTGGTCACCCAGCACTCCCGCGTTGTTGACCAGTATGTCCAATCGCCCGAACTCAGCCCATGCCGACTCCACCGCTCTCTCCACGTCACTCTCAATGGTCACATCTACCTTTACGGCCAAAGCGCGCCGTCCTAGCGCCCTTACCTCCTCGGCAATCTCATGGATGGAGCCGGGCCACTCGTCACTGGGAGCTTCGCTCCTGGCCACCACAACGACATCGGCACCCCTGCGCGCCAGAGCCAGGGCCGTGGCCTTGCCGATGCCCCTGCTTGCTCCCGTGACCATAGCCACCTTCCCCTCCATCTCCACCGGCTACCTCGGTACCGCGAGCTCAATCCGCCTCAGGCGGATCTTCCTATGCTTTGTCACTTCAAGTGATGGAGAGCCCTCAATCTTCTGACGGCTGTTTGCCCCCTGGATTACGATGGTGAACTCTCCCCTGGGCTGCTGGAAATGCTCCTGGGCCTCGCTCACCAGCCCCCGAAATATCTCCTCGTGGAGCTTGGTCAGCTCTCGGCAGACCGCAATCTGGCGATCCCCCAGGATGTTCACCACGTCAGTCATGGACTTGGCAAAGCGATGAGGGGCCTCGAAGGCCACCAGAGTAGCCTCCTCGCCAGCAACGGAGCGCAGGATGCGTCTTCTCTCTTTGCCGGTTCGAGGCAGGAAGCCCAGGTAGAGAAACTTACCCGTCGGCAGGCCAGAGGCCGCGATAGCGGCTACCACCGCCGATGGCCCCGGTATTGGGACCACAGATATCCCTCGCTCAACGCAGGCTACCACTAGCTCGTAGCCGGGATCGCTTATGCCCGGCGTTCCCGCCTCGGAGACCAGGGCTACATCCCTTTCTGCCAACACCTCCAGAAGCATTTCCAGCCTGGCCGCCTTGCTGTGCTGGTGGTAGCTCACCAATGGAGTCTTGATATCGTAAGCGGATAGCAGATGCCGGGTAGTCCTGGTGTCCTCCGCGGCGATAAGCCCCACCTCTTTGAGGATACGCAGGGCTCGGAGGGTTATGTCTTCCATGTTTCCGATGGGCGTTGCTACTAAATAAAGAGCGGGCATGGGGCCACCTCTCACCAGAGTCGAGTCTTCGACCTACCCCTAGCCCGATTATAGCACTATGGTTGTTGGGGGTTCAAAAGGAAGCTACAGCGGTCTCAATACCTCCACCTGGCAATCGTACATGTCGGCGTCAAGGCGGAGGTCCTGGATGAAGTCCACCACTTTGGAGATGACCTCCTGGGCGTGGCTATGTTCGTTGCTTACGCAGCTTATACCCAGCACCAGGCTCTGCCAGAGGTCCTGGTCCTCCACCTCGGCGATGGAGACGTTGAATCGGTTCTTGACTCTGGAGGTGATGGAGTTGACCACCTGCCGCTTGCCCTTGAGGGAGGCGTTCGCCGGGAGGTGAAGGCGGATGAGGCAGACTCCGATGTGCATAGTTCGAGAGCCTCACTACAAGTGGTACGGCAAACTAACTACATATGGTATGTGCAGTTTGATCACCCTCTCCCTGAATGGGAGAGGGTAGGGTGAGGGTGACACTGCGTACTAGCCATGAGTGGCGGGAATCCAACCCCTCCCTCTAACTCCCTCCCACAAGGGGAGGGAGGACTATTTTATCCTCCTCTCCCACTACAAGGGAGGGAGTTAGAGGGGCCCACGTCTTAGAACTTGAAATCGGTTTCGCTAACGGGAGGTCTTTGCTAAGACAGACTTGGTCGAGACAATGTGCCTATTCATGCCCAAAGCCTTTGGCTCTATCCCCATGGCCAGTCCCATAAGCTGCGGCAGATGGACTATGGGCAACCCCAGGGTAGTGTGGGCGATCCCTGCAGCGTCCGGCTGCTGCCCGTCCAGGTTCAGGTGGCAGAGGGGGCAGGGAGTTACCATGCAATCGGCTTCGGCCTCCATGGCCTCTCCCACGTGGTCAGCGGCCATCTGCAGGGAGTTGCGTCGGTTCATGGTGAGAATAGGGAGGCCACAGCACTTGTCGCTGCCATCGTACTCCACCGGTGACGCGCCCAGGGCGGCGATGACCTCCTCCAGATAATGGGGCCGGTTTGGATGTTCGTCGAACCCCAGAGTAGCGCTGGGCCTGACGATGTAGCATCCGTAGAAGGGGGCTGCCCTGAGCCCAGCCAGGGGATTGACCACCAGCCCCTTGAGCCTCTCCAAGCCAAAGTCCTCCACGATGAACCAGAGGAGGTGCTTTACTTCGGTAGTGCCATTGTACTTCAGCCCCTCGTCGGCCAGGTGGCCGTTGATGCGTTCCAGATAAGAAGGGTTGCTCTGGAGTCGATGATTGACCTTGCTCATGACCCCGGCGCAGGTGCTGCATATAGTGATTATGGGTAGGCCCAGCTTTTCGGCCATGGCGAAGGTGCGGGCGTTAATAGTATCGGCTAGCTCCGGGTTTCTTTCATGAAGCACACCAGCTCCAGTGCAAGCAGCCTCCTTGAGCTCTACCAACTCCAGATCAAGCTTCTGGGCCACCAGGGTTACTGCCTGATAGAGCTCAGGGCAACCCCCTTGGGAGACGCACCCCGGGTAGAAGGCGTACTTCATTGCTATTCCTCCAGCTTCTCAAAGATCTTCTTGACGTTTTCCGCTCCCGGCCTGGAGTGGTGTATCAGAGGCGGCATTTTATTAGCCAGCAGGGCTCTGAGGCCAGTGGGGGCTAGGGAAAGGAGCGCCGGAATATTGAACTTTCCAAAAGAGTCCACTGTAATCCCCACTTCGTCCAGCCAGCCGCTCTTCTTGATCGATTCGGCGAAGGCGAGCATGTGGCGGGAGCCGTTGTTGTCGGTATAGCCAGACTCTACCGCCAGACGGCGCATCGCCATGATTCGCTCCATGGGGGCTACGCCCTTGGGGCACACCTCCACGCACTGGAAGCAGTGAGCGCAGTCCCAGACGCCGGTCGGCTCGCTCAGCATCTTGAGACGGGCTTGCTCAGCGCCGTCCCTGGGATCGTGGACGAAGCGGTAGGCCTTCGCCAGAGCTGCCGGCCCCAGGAAGCTCTTGTCCACAGCAAGGGCGGTGCAGTCGGAGACGCAAGCGCCGCACATTATGCAGTTCATGACCTCCGCCAACTCCAGCATCCTCTCGTTGGGAACCAGGTGCTCCCGCTCCGGCTCCGGCCCCGATGGCTTGAGCCAGGGGTCCACGGCTCTGACCTTGGCCCAGAAGGGCTCCATGTTCACCACCAGGTCCTTGATAACCGGCAGGTTGCCCATGGGTTCCACGGTGATCTCGTGATCTTCAGGCCCGAGAGAGACCACCTTGGTCTTGCAAGCCAGCTTGGCGTGGTGGTCTATGCGCATGGAGCAGGAACCGCAGATGGCGCTCCGGCAGGAGCATCGGAAAGAGAGAGTCCCGTCCTCTTCCTCCCGAATTTTGAGAAGAGCGTCCAGCACAGTAGCGGATTCGGGCACGTCCAAGTGATATTTTTGGTAACTGGGCGCCGACTCATTCTCCGGGTCGTGCCTGTAGACCTTGAGATTGACTTCCATAGCCTTACAACTCCTGTTTTCGAGTGAGCCACGCTGCTTGAGCTTGTCGAAGGCAACGTGAGGCAGTGGGTTTCCTGCCCTAATAGCTTCTTTTTTCAGGTTGCCAGCGGGTTATGCTAACGGGTTTATAGTCCACCTTCGGCCCATCGGGAGTGTTGACAGCCAGGGAGTGCTTGAGCCATTTCTCGTCCACTCGCTCCGGGAAGTCCAGACGGGCGTGGGCTCCTCGGCTCTCCTCCCTGGCCAGGGCGCTGGCGGTTATCGACTCGGCTACGTCCAGCATATACCCCAGCTCCAGAACGGAGAACAGGTCGGTGTTGTAGAGACGGCCCTTGTTCTGAACAGCCACCCGCTGATACCTCTCCCTAATCTCCTGCACCACTCGCACCGCCTGGGTTAGCCCCTCTTTGTCCCGGAAGACACCTACGTACTGGTTCATGGCGCGGCCCAACTCCAGACGGAGCCGGCCCGGGGTCTCCCCGCTGTAGGGACGAGAGAGGATAGCTTTTACGCTCTCCGCCTCCTTCTCCACTATCTTCTCCGAGACCTTGGGGCTGGCGATGGACTTCGCGTCCTCCGAGGCGGCCTCACCGGTGCGACGGCCAAAGACCACGGTGTCCAGGAGAGAGTTACCGCCTAATCGGTTGCCGCCATGGACGGAGACACAGGCGCACTCCCCCGCAGCGTAGAGGCCGGGCACTCTGGTGCGCCCGTTCACGTCAGTCTCGATACCACCCATCATGTAGTGCATACCAGGTCGGATGGGCAAAGGTTGTTCAATAATGTCTACATTGGCGTAGTCCAGGGCCAACTCGTGTATCTGGGAGAGCTTGGTCATGATCTTCTCTCTCCCCAGATGGCGGCAGTCGATCAGAACGCAACCGTCTACGCCGCGTCCCGCCTGGATCTCCATATACTCCGCCCTGGAGACGACATCTCTGGAGGCCAGCTCCATCATCCTGGGCGCGTAGTCGGCGAGGAATCGGTCCCCCTGGGAGTTGAGCAGGTAAGCGCCCTCGCCGCGGGCCCCTTCAGTGATGAGCACCCCGTTGCTCTTTAACGTGGTGGGGTGGTACTGCACCATCTCCATATCCTCAAGGGCGGCGCCGGCCCGGTAGGCAAGGCTCATGCCGTCGCCGGTGCAGATGAGGGAGTTGGTGCTGGGCTCGTACAGGCGGCCGATGCCTCCTGTAGCCAGGACGACGACCTTGGCTTTAATCGCCTCCATCCGGCCCGTGACCATCTCTATCGCCACAACACCGGCGCACCGGCCATCCTCTATGATTAAGGAGACTACGAACCACTCATCGTAGCTCCGCACCCCATCCTTCAGGAGTTGCTCATACAGGACGTGGAGAAGGGCCTGTCCGGTGATGTCGGCCACGTAGCAAGTGCGCACCTGGGTCGCGCCTCCGAAGGCCCGCATGTCGATGCGCCCCTCGTCGTCCCGATTGAAGACGACGCCCATGTGCTCCAGCTCGATGATGTCGTTAGGGGCCTCCTGGCACAAGATCTCAATGGCGGCCTGATCCCCCAGAAAGTCGCTCCCCTTGATAGTGTCGTAGGCGTGGGTCTCCCAGGAGTCGCCGATACCTATGGCGGCATTTATTCCGCCCTGAGCGGCTGCAGAGTGGCTTCGAGTAGGGTAGACTTTGGAGAGGAGGGCTACATCCACGCCCTTGCGTTTGGCCTGAAGAGCCGCCCTCATGCCTGCCAAGCCGCCTCCTACCATCAGTACATCGTGTTCCAGCATCCCAGTTCTCCCTTTAAGAAAGCTGCCCGATGAGCGTAATTACAGCCAGCAGTGTAGCAGATAGTGAAGGTTTTTACAACCTTAGTCCCCGGGCAGGTTTTGCACACTTTTTTAACGTAGAGCTTACTAAGCTTCTTCCCGGTCCGTGAACAGTTGCCATATCCCCAGTTATACCTTCTACTATTTATAAACTGTTCAATTTTTTTGTAACCTTTGAGTAGCGACTTTATAAGAATTATACATAATACTTAAGCACAAAATAAGATAAGGAACTGTGAGGGCCCCTAGCTATTGGCTAGAGGCCCTTGGTTTTACTCCTGCCCCCGATGGGATTCCCCGGTCAATGCACTTTGGAGGTCGGAAACGGAAATGTCTGATACGAGAACCCAGCACACAAGCCCGCTGCCCCACGGTAACCCGACTGGGGCACTCCGAGACACGTCGCCACAGAACTCTATTCTGGAGGGCGTTCTTTGAATAGCACAATACCTGCCCCGACCAGAAGCGCCCCCGTTGCCAAAGCCACCGGCCAGCCTCGAGAAAACTTCCTTCTCTGCCGTGGCTGCTTTTGAGGCCCCAGCGATGGCTGCACCAGGAACGCTGCATCGGAGAGGTGGCTGGCTTCTGCGACCGAAGGCCGTGACTTCCGCATCACAATCCCAGCTCCAAACAGGACCACCCCTACAGACAAAGCCAGGGGCCAGCTCCAAGCCA
>JAENIT010000031.1:0-3481 GCA_016844365.1 Dehalococcoidia bacterium | reverse complement strand
TGAAGGTAGCGACAAGGGCAACGTTGAAAACTCTGGTTCAGTAAATGGTCGGACTCGCGCCCGCTTAGACCGCAACCGTCGCAGTACTACTCCAACCACTATCAAGAGCATCCCCGCTGACAGAGCCACTGGCCAACTCCTCGAAAAATCTGCCCCGGTTACGGGAAGTTGGGCAGGAGCAGGAGCCGCTACCGCTGCCGCTACTGCTTGCACTGACTCGGCCGCCGGTTGAGCAGGAGCCGCTGCCGCTGGAACCAGATCGACTGCCCCAAGCAGCATGATGCGCCCCTCGACATTGGGACTGATAGTCCCCTGGGCCTTCACGTAGTCCATGAGCACGTTAGTGAGTACGGGGCCGTAAGCGGCTGGAACCAGCACCTCGGCGCCTTTAAGCATTTCGTAGCCGTCGCCGCCGCCAGCCATGAAATCGTTGGTAGCGAGGGTGTAAAGTCCCCATTGGTTAATGGGAGCCCCACCCATCGTGACAGCATGAACGCGGGAGCCTGGAGGCCCCGAGGGGTCGTACACGAAGCTCATTCCGCTCACCTGGGGGAAGCGCCCGGTCTGCCGCTCCACCTGGCTTACCCCGTTCTCTAAGGCGGCCCGAATCTGGTCGCCTGTGACTCGCAACACCACAACGACGTTGGGAAAGGGCAGCATCTCAGAGATATCCCGCTTGGTAATGGCGCCGGGCGAGACGGTCCTATCGCCCCGTATACCGCCGCCATTTTGGATGGCAACATCAGCCTTCGCCCAATCTCGAATAGCATCGGCGACAAGGTTGCCTGCCGCGGCTTCCGTCGTCCGCACTGTGCGACGGCTAAGGTCTAGGGGGACGCTTGTGGTCCCGATCTGGCCCTGAAGGTCCGCGCTCAGTCTGGAGCGATAGTTGGCCAGCACGGCCGCCACTTCGGGATCGTTAGGGCCGGACGCCGCCACTTTGTGCTGCGTGTACGTCCAACTGACAATTCGTCCGCCGCTAACCCTAAGATCTAGCTGGCCCAAGAGCACCAGCTCGTGGCCCCGGCGGGAGACGATAGCGCCGTTGATTACCTTGGGCTGCTCCAGGACCGCAGCGCAGTGGTCTCCCACGGCCACGTCGATGCCACTTACCTGTCCCACCACAGCGTCGGTCTCGTCGCCACAAAGGTGGGACAAGAGCACCACGATCTCAGCGCCCGCAGCCCGCATCTGGGGGACTACCTCCCGCATGGCCTGCGCATAGTCGAGGAAGACGGTGTCCGAGCCGGGTGATGACAGGATCGGTGTCTCCTTGGGAGCAAGGCCGGTCAGTCCGAACTTGACGCCGCCAACATCTTTGATTACCCATTTGCGAGCTCCGACTTCAGAGCCGAATACATCGCCAGTTCCACGGTCACGGACGTTAGCGCTCACGTAAGAGTACCTGGCCATGGATATAATCTCTCGCAAACGAGCGGGGCCGAGGTCGAAATCGTGGTTGCCGAAGGTGTTGGCGTCGATGCCGGAGGCATTTAAGCTTTCCACCATGTGCTGGCCGCCGAAGACCGATGACATGAGGGAGGGTGCGATGTCGTCCCCGTTACCCAGGAAAAGACTGTTCGGGGTCCTGAGGCTTTTAATTAGACCTGCGTAGTGGCCAAAGGTTATCCCCCCTGGACCCTCCAGGTTACCATGCAGGTGAGTGTCGTGGAACAGAGTGACTGTCGTCTCTGCCGCTAGGCCCTTCGCTACCGAAGGCGGAGACAGTAACAAGTTAGCAAATAGAGCAAAGACTGCCAGGATGGCCCCTACGCCTAAGAAAGCAGTGACTCTGTGCTTGGGCTTTGTAACGTATGCAGATAACATCCAACCCTCCTAATCAATGCTGAACCAGGCAAGTGGTCAGGGCTATACCCCTCTGCTCAGTGAATACCGTCATCAACTTGAGCCGGTCTGGAGAGGAGGCTTTATTGGCTAAAGGTTACCGCCAAAATGGTCCTGTGTCAATGGGTTAAGGGGTGTTTTTGCACACGGTCGGAAATTTGACCACTATATCTTGCGTAGTGAGGTATGGGATGTGGATATATGCTACTAGGGATGCAAGCTTGGTATCGAAGATGCGCATTCTGGTCCGCCGCAGTACTTAGGCTATCACAGCAGGGGCATGGTGATGAAAACAGCCAGCAACGGTGGAGGAATCATCGAGGGAAATTAATACTCCCTGAGCGCGATATTGGTGACGCCTGCATTAGGATCGTCCTCCTTGCCCCTCCTCCTCTGATACGGCCATGAATTCTGCGGGGGCAAGAACTTGTATTCCTTCGTGCTCCTTCAAGCTATTGAACTAGGTACTGCAGGGTGAATGGAGTACTGAAAGTACCTTTGGTACGGCAGTGGCAGTCAGGCTGACTGCTGGTGTGTCCACGCAGACATCATCGGGATCAGACAGAGAACATTCTCTTTCACATTCCGGACTTATACCATATCTGGGGGGAAGATTATGGTAAAATTAAAATATGAGTACCAGTAAAGAGCAAATCATGAGTATTATCCAAAACAACATTAGTTTTTTGCGCTCTACATACAACGTAGATACTATTGGTGTTTTTGGTTCCGTTAGTAGAGGAGAAGACAGAGAATCCTCTGATGTGGATATTCTTGTGGAATTTTCAAAACCTTTAGGGATGTTTAAATTTATTGAGCTAGAAGAGTATTTAAGTAAACTAATCGGTAAAAATGTTGATCTGGTTACCAAGAAAGCACTCAAACCTGCAATTAGGGAAGGAATTTTACAAGAAGTATTTTATGTATAAAAGAAATCCGCTTCTTTACTTGGAAGATATTTTGACTTCCCTTTCGAGAATTGAAGAGTATACAAAAGAGTTATCATTTGAAGATTTTGAAACAGACTGGAAAACTATTGATGCTGTTGTCCGGAATTTCGAGATTATTGGTGAAGCAGCCAGGAACATGCCAGAGGAGGTACTAGCAAAACATCCGGATGTACCCTGGAGTAGCATGGTAAGTATGAGGAATAAAGTAATACATGAGTACTTCGGTGTAGATACAGATATTCTTTGGAAAACTATAAAGGAAGATTTGCCTCCACTGAAAGAACAGATAGAAAAGATACTTCAAGAACAACGCTAATTGGTATATTAAGAAACATCTAACCAGAAGCCATCGGCACAGCCACTATCACTGGCAGTACTCATATTATGAAATAGCTGTAGGGAGAAGGGAGAAGCTACTAAAGGACGCCCTACGCCACTACCCTCTGCTCCCCACAGTACACATTAAACCCATCGCCCCGGAGGAAGCCAACCAGGGTCATGCCGAACTCCACCGCCAGGTCCACGGCCAGGCTGGAGGGCGCGCCCACCGCGGCCACGATGGGTATTCCGGCCACGGCCGCCTTCTGCATGATCTCGAAGCTGGCCCGGCCGCTCACCAGGAGGATGGCATCCTTGATCGGAGTCCGCCTTGCCATGAGTTGCTGGCCGATGACCTTGTCCACCGC
>JAENIT010000204.1 GCA_016844365.1 Dehalococcoidia bacterium | reverse complement strand
TGCTTCGCCACCATAGAGCAGCAGGCCAACTCGCTTCTCCGGGGCAAGCCGATTGCTGTCGCAGCTTATACTACGCCAAACGGGTGTATCGTTGCCCCAAGTGTTGAAGCCAAAGCCCTGGGGATCAAAACAGGGATGCAGGTCAGGGAGGGAAAGCAGCTCTATCCGGACCTAGTGGTCTTGCCCCCTGACCCTTGGAAATACCGCTTTGTAAATCGAAAGCTGCTCTCACTCTTTAAGAACTACACCCCGTCAGTGCAAGTCAAGAGTATAGATGAGATGAACCTCGACTTTCGAGGGAGTCTTTCTCTTAGACGTGGCCTATCGGTTGTTGCTCAGGAGATAAAGGCCGCTATAAAGCGTGACATCGGGGAGTGGCTGACTGTCTCGGTGGGCATTGCGCCTAATAGGTTCTTAGCCAAGCTCGCAGCGAATCTTCACAAACCCGATGGCCTGGATGAGATAAATGCTGGCAACTTAGAGGGTGTTCTGGGCAGTAAGGACCTGAACGATCTTTTTGGCATCAAGGAGCGTAACAAAGCTCGGCTGTTCCGCTTCGGCGTCTATACGCCCTTGGAGATGCTCCAGGCGGACCCGCAGACCTTGCTAGCTGCCTTTGGAGGTATAGTCGGATACTACTGGCATTTGAGATTGCGGGGGTGGGAGATCGATGATGTGGATTTCGAGAGGAAGAGCATAGGCCATTCCCACGCTCTCAAGAATCAGACTCCAGATTCTGCCGAAGTCGCCGGGCTTTTGTGCAAGTTGACTGAGAAGGTCGGGCGCAGAATGCGCAAACTAGGGTATGGGGCAAGGGGTATCCACATGACCATTCTTTTCACTGACTCAACCCACTGGCACAAGGGTTCGTTAGCTCCGACTCCGATGGTTGCCTCAAGTGATCTTTATAAACGAGTCATGCAGATTTATGCCCGGGCTCCCCAGGGCAACAGGATTCACTCCTTGGCCGTGTCTTGCTATAACCTCGTAAAACAGCCGGCTCAGCAGCTAACCTTCCTGGAAGATGAGCAGAAAAAACGAAGCCTCGTTCTGACCTTAGATGCCATCAACGAACGCTATGGGGATTTTGTAATAATGCCCGCCGTAATGATGGGGATGGAGGATATTATTTTAGATCGGGTTGCATACGGAGGTATCAAAGACCTCGAGGAGTTTGTCTATCAAGAGGAGGTTACATACGAGGAGTTCCCAGAGCTGGCTTAGATGATTACTCCCCCTGGAACGAGATAACCAATTCTCCGCCAACGGCCTTCTAGGTCTCTTTTACCTAGCGCTCCTTCGTATGTTGCACCGAGGACTTAGCGGCTCGAGCCGCGAATCGGAAGGGCAGAGTAACGGCTCCGACGAGGACTCCGATAAGGAGGCTCGTGGCTCTCATGAACAGAAAAGGCAGAGCCGCGACTCCGAGTTCTAGCCCTTGGCGGGCCGCTCGTCTGACAAAGGCTAGTGAGGATACCACGAACGCAGTAACCGCCAGAGCGGCCGCAGGTATACCAAAAGAGCTGATGGGAACTGAGGCCATCCCCAGTAATATTGCTCCCGCTAGGGCCATCTGCACCTTCTGCACTTGCAAGGTGTGAGAGTCCCTGAGTGCCTTCTTGGGGTGCTTCCAGTGCACCAGAACTCTCCAGTAGCCATAGCGCGCCTTTCGGCGACAATAGGTGGCCCAGGTGGTGGGATGGAAGTGGTAGACCACGGCTTGAGGAGCAAAGACCATTTTATTGCCGGCCTCCGCGATCCTGATAGCCAGCTCCTGATCCTCTGCCGAAGGCACAGGAAAGGAGGGGTCGAAGCCGCCACTGGCCTGAAAAACCTCCCTCGAATAGGCCGCAGAGTAAGTGTCTATGAAGTCGATGTAGCGCTCCCGGGCCATGCGCTGGTACTTCTCCTCGTACTCGATCTGGACCAGTCTTGCCACCAGCTCCCGTTGATGGGTGCGGTAAGTGCCTTTGGCTCCCACAACCTCTCCTGACTCGAAGGGGGCAAGCATCTTCTCCAGCCAGTCGTAGGCTGGCGCGCAGTCGGCATCGGTAAAAAGCAGGATGTCTCCCTGAGCTATGGCGGCCCCCGTGTTGCGGGCGATTGCTGGACCTTGGTTTCTCTGTTGAACCAGCTTTACGTCGAACTGTCGGGTGATGGTCGCGGTGCCGTCAGTCGAGCCGTCGTCCACCACTATGACCTCATAGCTGCTTTGGGGAAGGCTCTGGTGGAGCACAGCTCGAAGGCAGTCGCCGATAGTACCCTGAGCGTTGTAGGCGGGTATTATGATTGATGCTCGTAGTCGAGCTTCTAAGCCGCTGTACGCCTTACTCTCTACCACAGTTAACAGTTAACCTCTTACCCCCCCAAGGGCAAGAGTTACTGAGACCCCAGCCAACAGCCATAGATACACCAATGAGCTTCCAAACACACTGCTCGGACCAGCGACATTGGTGTTTATCTCATCTCCTGCCAGGAGATAGGTAGTAACAACAACTACTTTACATAATATTAGGTTGGCGCTTTCGTTTTGTTTACATCCCGTAAGGTGGGTCCAGGATGGGGGAGAGGGCTTATAGGCGTATAACCCCCAGGAGTCCTCTTTGAGCCCTGCAACGACACTTCCTGTGTAGCGTACCGCTATCTCCAGTGGGATAGCTGCAGACGGGATCGTGGCAAGACCATCTCGGCCTATAGCGCTCAGGGAGAAGGCCAGGTTGGTGGCAACAATACGAGATTGCTGAGCGGCATCCACCTGAACATCGGATAGGGGCGTTAGTTTCAAGGCAACTTGCGAGCCAGGCGCGAAAGCGCCATCAGGCACTGTCACCGTTACGGAGCCGTTGTCCAGCTTCAGGACAGTAGCTTTCCCACTTTCAATACGAGCAACCATCTCGTTTCGTATTGGTGGGGGCGTGGGGAAGGCTAGCCCAACTAGAGAGCCAGACTGTGGCTTAGGTAGGCCGCTAGGCTGGGCGGAGGCCTCCACAGCGGTAGGTGTGGCCACTGGAGATCCTCCGAGAGGCGCAACTGTTGTGGCCGTTATCTGGGCCT
>JAENIT010000030.1 GCA_016844365.1 Dehalococcoidia bacterium | reverse complement strand
CCCTAGCCCTCTCCCACCAGGGGAGAGGGAAACCGCATCCTCCCCCGTCGACGGGGGAGGACATAGGAGGGGGTTATCCTGCGCCGATTGAGACAATCGGCGCTACCGCCTTTGGCGAGGCACCCTCGCCCCTACAGAAGATGATCTACGCAGCGTGGCAATCTCGGACTAGTGTGTGATTGCTAAGGGCCGACGAGCATCACCGCGCATGCACGGAGGTCAGGTAGCTCTCGACTACCTCGTCCACCTGGCCTATGGCCTTCACCTGGCCCTGCTCGATGTACAGAGCACGCTTGCAAAACTTGCTCATAATATCAAGATCGTGGGAGACCATCAGGATGGTCTTGCCCATCCTCTGAAAATCGTAAAACGTGTTTAGGCACTTCTCCTGGAAGCTAATATCCCCCACCGCCAGCACCTCGTCAACTATGAGAACGTCGGGGTCGACGCACACCGCCACGGCAAAGCCGAGCCTCATATACATGCCGGAGGAGTAGTGCTTCACCGGCGTGTCAATGAACCGCTCCAGATCAGAATAGGCCACTATGCTCTGGTAACGCTCCTTCATCTCCCTAGAGGTGAAGCCGAGGATGGAACCGAGGAGGAAGATGTTCTCTCTCCCTGTGAGGTCGGGGTGAAAGCCCGCTCCCAGCTCGATAAGGGCGGAGACCTTCCCGTCCACCTGGATGCGGCCCGCAGTCGGCTCCATCACCCGAGTCATAAGTTTGAGGATGGTGCTCTTGCCGGAGCCGTTAGCTCCAATCAGGCCAAAGGTCTCCCCCTGCTCCACATCGAAACTGACGTCCCGCAGCGCCCACAGCTCCTCCAGATGGCCGTTACGCCGCTTCACGAGGCTGATGAGCAGCTCCTGAAAGGACCTGGGATGCTCGTGCTTTATGACAAAGCGCTTGGATACCCCTTCGATGGAGATTGCTTTCATTTGTGGCTTACCTACGAAGTATTCGGAAGCGATTCTGAGTAACGTCGGCCCCCACTAACCTCCCCCCTTAGCTGAAAGGGAGGGAGGACTGTTTATCCCCCTCTCCCTCGATGGGAGAGGGCAGGGTGAGGGTGAGACCTTTCACCCCAGTGCCTCTAAGATACTCTCCAGCACACCTTCTGGATTACTCAATACCTCGTTGTTCCAAAATCTTAAGACATTGAAACCTTCCTGCCGCAACCAAGCGCTTCTAGCCTCATCGTCAGCCTTGGTGGTTGTTTCACCGTGGTGCCCCCCGTCCACCTCCACTACGACTTTCCGCTCAAAGGTAACGAAATCCACAATGTACGGGCCAATGGGCTGTTGCCGACGAAACTTAACTCCGACTAGTTGTCGGCGGCCAAGCCTGAACCACAGCGCGCGCTCGGCGTCCGTCATATTACGGCGCAGACCACGAGCCAGCGCTACTTGTTTCGTGTTCCTCTGCATTCTCATCTATCCCAAACTCTTACTAGCTAACAAGACCGGGTGCAACCCCTCCCTCTAACTCCCTCCCACAAGGGGAGGGAGAACTACTTATTCTCCTCTCCCTCAATGACCAAAGGGTAGGCCACTGACATCTCACATAGCTGGAATCTCTATTAACCTCCACATCGAGCTAAATCGCCTCGGCAAAGGAGCGGCTGTGCCTAGTGAAGAACATGTACCCGGCCACCAGAATCAGGAAGGAAGTGACCGCAGTCCTGAAGAAGAAGTCTATATTGGTCATACTGCCATAGTATAGGATGTCTCGGTACGATGCGATTAGCGACGCCATTGGGTTCAGAATGTACAGCGCCCTCGAGTAAGCTGGAAAGACATCTTCAATCCGATAGAAAATAGGGGTGAGGAAGAACCACGCCCATATAACCGTATCCATTATAATGCCCGTGTCCCTGTAATACACGTTAATTGCCGCCAGGAAAAGGGATATCCCCATAGTAAACACCACCTGGATGAATATAACCAGGGGAAGTATCAGTATCGTGGCCGAGAGAGACACGCCAAATATAGGGATGGCCACTAAGAGGACTGCCAGGGCGAGAAGGAAGTTCACAGTGTTGGACAGCACTACAGAGATAGGCAGCACCTCCCTGGGGAAGTACACTTTCTGCACCAGGTGGCCGTTGCCCACGACGCTGTTGATCGCTCCGCCCATGGAAGTAGAGTGGAGGTTCCAGGCTAAGATGCCGATGAGGATGAATACGGGGAAATGCTGAATCTGATTGTTGGGGAGCAGGACCGTGAAGACTATGGTGAAGACCAGAGTCATCAGGATTGGATTAAAAAAGCACCATAAGAAGCCCAGGATCGAGTTTCTGTAGCGGAGCTTAACACCAGAACACTGAATAGCCTCACCCTGTCCTCACCATGCCCCTACTAGCATTAGCCGCATAGGGAGCGGTAGAGGTCTACCAGACGCTGCCCCGCTTGATCCCAGGAGAACTGATCCATAGCTCTCTGCCGCAGTCCGCTCGCTAGGCCATTCGACAGGTCATCATCGGTGAGGAGAGTCTCCAGTTGTCCTGCGAGGTCATCTACGTCCCCCAGTTTGGCATACGCTCCCATCTCTCCCAGTATCTCATGGGCCACTGGAGTATCGAAGGCTACGGTGGGTAGCCCCATCGCCATGTAGTTCAGGAGCTTACCGTTACCCTCAGTCTCGGACATCTTGGGGGAGACCGCCACATCGGCCAGGGCCAGATAGTACGGAGTGCTCAGGTAAGGGACTCGCCCGGTGAAGGTAACGCGGCCCTCCAGCCCAAGCTCGCGAGCGAGAGTCCTATAGGCATCCTCCCCAGGGTAACCCATTATGAGAAAGTGAACGGGAAGGCCCCGTCCCACCAAAACCCGAGCTGCCTCCAGGAGCTTCACTGTCCCCTGGTAAGCCGCCAAAAGACCCAGGTATCCCACCACCTTCACTCCCTGGGGGATACCCAGGCGATCTCGCAGGTTGTCTACTGCCCAGGGATCGGGGAGTAACGCCTTAGGCTGGAAAAACTCTGTGTCCACACTGTCGCTGATGGTCACAACCTTTGAGGGCGGGTATGCGAAGTCCTTGATGAGCAGGTCTGCGGCATTCTTAGAGCTGGTGATCACCAGATCAGCCATGCGGTTGATTCCAGACTCCAGCAAGCGAAGCGGCCTGAAGAGTGGGCTTTCCCTTCTTATGAAGTTATGGTCCAGCATCTCGCTGGTCAGACTACCCTGGAAATCGAACACCAAGGGGATACCCAGAGCTTTGCTGATTGGGAAGCCTATGAGGGCCCCCTCGTGAAGGTGGGCGTGGATTAGGTCGGGTCTCACCTTCGCAGCCACCTCCGCCACCTTCAGCGACAGGAGAGCATCGTAATACAGCTTGTGGAGGCTCGAGCCCACCTGGACGGTATTTCGCCAAGGGGTGTTGATGGCCCGACGGATGTCGAGATCGTCGATGTCTCCGCCCGTGTGGTATGTGCAGATAGTAACCCGGTTCCCCATCCTTCTCAGCACCCGACTCTCCTCGTATATACGGACGTGACACCCGTAGTCCGCGAAGAAGGAGGTGGGGGCGATCTTCAAAACAGAGAAGGTTTGGCGAACCGAGGCGTCATCAGGACCTTGCGAAAGATCTCGCTCGCTCTTAACCCCTGGCGGTCGGGTGTGATCGGTAACTAGAACCAACCCATACCTCAGCAATCAAAAAGGGGGGACGAATACCCACACAGTATCAAGGGCCCAGCCTCCAGGACATCCATTATCGTCCCCTTGGGAAAACACAGCATCGGAGACGGCTCCAATGCGCTTACTGGCCCTTAGTGGCTATAACCACCCTTGTTTCTTTCTCTACCTTGAGCGAGCGCTTTGGTAGGCGGCGCCGCTGTTAATAGGCTCGTTGAGGTAGACGTCGCCGTTGCGAATCTTGACATTAAAACCACAATCCGGATTAGTGCAGACCCATGCCTTGTAATGTATTGCCGCGCCCTGACTTCCAAAGTCAGAAAGAGGCACTAGGTCGCCGGTCTTGCACGACTGGCACTTTGGGAACGCCGTATAGTCCACTTAACTTTTCCTCCCAAACAAATATAAGTCCATGAAAAGTATAACCTGTATGGGATCGGTAAGCAACCCTAATCGGGGGTAGTAAGAGTTCAGAGTTGTGGGGGCGAGTTGTAGCATAGAGGGAGCAAACGCGCTCTTATCCATAACTATGGACAACAACCTTTAAATATCTGCCTCAAGCCTGAACATCTGTTTACCCTCTGACGCCCAACTCATCCCGCACCACATCTGTTCAGCCCTCTCTCAGCCGACGATCGTTTCCCTACCATCCCTACCCCTAACTGTGTTACAATACCCACGTTACCCACGTTAGGAGCAAAGGCTGTGGACATCAATAAGGCGCGCCTGGAGATACCGGCCACACAGAAGACTATCTATCTCAACCACGGCTGGTCGGGGCCATCGCCTCGTCGAGTAGTGGAGGCCATCAAGGAACGGCTGGAGTACGAGAACGACGAGGGCCCCACGTCTCCCCACGTCCAGGAGTCACGACGCGGCATTAAGAGTGAGGCCAGGGGGGCCTTCGCGCGGTTCATCGGCGCAGCCCCCGAGGAGATAGTCCTCACCGACAATACTACCGACGGCATCAACATCATCCTCAACGGTCTGCCCTGGCGCGAGGGGGATGAGCTGGTTACCACCAGCCTGGAGCACGGCTCAGGGCTGGTGCCCAGCTACTACCTGCGCCGACGTGAAGGCGTGAAGGTCACCATCGTCGAGTTGGACGCCGGGGATGACACCTCAACAGTGCTTTCCAAATTTGAGGCTGCCATGGGGCCGAGAACGCGGCTCCTTTTAGTGAGCCATGTGATGTACCGCAACGGCCTGCGCCTGCCCCTAAAGGAGCTTCAGGAGATGGCCCATCGGCATGGGGCAATGGTGCTGGTGGACGCGGCCCAGTCCATGGGGCACTTAGCCCTGAATATGCCCGCCCTGGGATGCGATTTCTATGCTATGCCCGCTCACAAATGGCTCCTCGGCCCGGACGGTGTGGGCGCTCTGTATATCAGGCGGGAGCTAATACCCCAGGTGGAGCCGAGTAAGATGGCGGGGGGCGCAGCCACATCCTACGACACTACGGGAAACTTCGAGCCACGGGTGGATGAGGTGCGCAAGTACGAGCTCACCACCAGCAGCACTCCCCTCCTGGCAGGAGCCGCCGCCGCAGTGGAGTTCCTTGAGGAGGCTGGTATGGCGGCAGTGGAGGCCCGAATATTGGAACTCTCGGCGCGGCTGCGCCGTTCCCTCCTTCCAGTCCCCGGCCTAACCCTCACCAGCCCTTTGGGCGGTGAGCTTGCCAGCGGCCTGGTGAGCTTCGCCTTATCGGGACAGGAGCCGAGGAGCCTGGTGGAGGCCCTCTGGAATCGATATAAGATAGTGGCGCGCTCAGTTAACGAGCCGCCGGGGGTCCGCTTCTCGGTCCACTTCTTCAACACTGAGGAGGAGCTGGATAAGACAGCACAGGCCGTAAAGGATCTGGCTAAGGCGGGGACGGCTACAACTGTTCATTAAATTGGAGGTTTGTTATGGATACTATGTCTGCTCTCATCTTCGATAGTCCGGGCAACATCCACGTGGAGGATTTGCCGGTGCCAGAGACCGGGCCGGGGGACATTCTCATGCGGGTTCGGGCGACCTCTATATGCTACTCCGATATCCGGGTGTATAAGGGGGAGAAAAAGGCTAAAGCCGGTGTGATACCAGGCCACGAGATAGCTGGTGAGATCGCGTCGATGGGATCGGAGGTGGAGGGCTTCTCAGTAGGGGAGCGGATAACCATCTGCCCTATCTTGGCCTGCGGGGAGTGCTACTACTGCATGACAGGTAAGCGGAACAGGTGCGTAAGCCGCACCACTCTAGGTTACGAGGAGAACGGCGGTCTGGCCCACTACGTCCTCATCCCCAAGCAACTGGTCAAGCTGGGCCACGTGATCCCACTCCCTGAGAACCTACCTTACGATGTAGCATCGTTGACGGAACCCTTCGCCTGCGCCCTGAACTCTCTGGAGAGCTGCCGGGTCCAGCCGGGTTCCACCCTGGCCATAGTAGGCGCGGGTCCCATGGGGCTTATTCACGTGCTCCTGGCTGCGGCCATCGGCTGCCCCCAGATCATCGTCAGCGACCCTGTAGAGGAGCGGCTGGCCTGGGCCCGAGAGCTAGGGGCTACTGTAACGGTGAATCCTACGAAGGAGAGCCTTGAACAGGTTACGATGAAGGCCACTGGAGGTCTGGGAGCCGATGCCGTAGTGCTATCGGTGGGCACAGTCGGGGCCATCGCCGATGGGCTGGCAGTGGTGCGCAAGCAGGGGTACTACAACCTGTTCGGGGGCTTCCCTCCGGGCGCTAGTTTCAACCTGGATCCCAATAGGATCCACTATGACGAGATCTTTCTGACCGGGACCCAGAACGCTACTCCGGACCAGTATTTCCGCTCGGCCAAGCTCCTTAACGCAATTCCCAAGGCGGCCAAGCTTATTACCCATCGCTTTGGCCCCAAGAATGCGGACGAGGCCTACAAAGCCCGATTGGACATGAGCGCGCTCAAAACCACCGTCATCTACTAGAATCGTCTATCCAGGCCGTTCCCTGAGGCTAGTCCTGAGCGTGCCGAAGGGTTCTCGAAGGAACGGCCGTGTGCTTCGAGAACCTCAGTAGACGGTGTGCTGAATGGGCATAGGTTTAGGGTCTATTGAGGTTGGCGGTAGCGGCGTCATCACCCAGGATGACCTGGATGTCTAGGCCAGGCGACTGTGATGCTTTGCCTTTTACCACTCGGTTTACGGGAATGCCGAGCAGGTGCGCCACCACTTGCGAGGAGTACTCCTTGTCAGTGTAGAGGATGACCTCAGTCTGTCGGCGTGCTACCCCGTCCTTAGCGTCGCCGAAACCCACCTCGGTGAAGCCGCTGCTATTGAGCAACTCCGCCGTTTTTGCGGCCAGTCCTTCCCGCTGAGTGCCGTTGAGCACCTCCACTCGAGCGCCCTCTGCCCGAAGTCTGGAGTCGTAAAAGACCTCTTTAACCAGAGTTTTTATCTTGTCCCGCAAGGGGAGAAGCACCTCAGCCCCGTCCGGCGCCGTCTCCGGGCTTACGTAGTTTTCATCCAGGGAACGGAGGACGATGACCTCTTTTTTTATGTCCTTTGCTACAAGGGCTAACGACAAAACCCTGGACAGCCCCATGTCGGTCTCAACTGCGCCATTGAAACGTCCCCACAACGCAGGTATCCTGGGCAGGATATTCAGTCCTAACACACGGTCCCTTACTGCCATCAGGAGCCGCTGTTGCCGCTTAACCCGCCCCAGGTCCCAGTCCTGGTGTCGGGAACGAGCGTACCAAAGGGCCCGCTCTCCGTTCAGGTGCTGCACTCCCGCAGGGATATAGATGCTTTTGACACCGTAGTTCTGGGTGGGGTATTCATGGTCGACCAGGGGCTCTTCGAGCTCCAGAGTAACGCCTCCCAAAGCGTCTATCAGGGCTTCAAACCCCTCGAAATCCAGCAGCACGTAGTGGTGCACCCGTATGCCTAGATTGTACTGCACAGTATCCCGTGCGAGAGCGGGGCCACCTCCTGGGTAATTGTACAGCTCGCCGTAAACGTTGGCAGCATTTATACGCTCATGGACGACTTTGCCATCCTGGAGCGGAATGGGGACCCACAGGTCGCGAGGTATGCTCAGAAGAGCGGCGGTCTTGTTTATCGGGTCGATGCTCGCCACCATCATGGTATCAGTTCGGCTTGGAGCACCCTTTCCATCCTCTGGCCGAAGGTCCACCCCCAGAATCAGCACGTTCACCCTACCCCGGGTGCTGCTAGCCGCGGCCTCCGGGCTATCCTCGCCACTGGCTCCCGCCAGCCCAGCGGCGGCGGCGGCATCGGCCATGGCTATTCGATAGGCTAGGGAGTAGGCTCCAGTGAAGAACCCTCCAGCAATAAAGGCTGCCATGAAGAGGCTTACGGCTAGGTTTTTCAGCCACGGGTTGGCCCTCTCCTCTGGCGCTGGTTCTATCGGATCTATAGGTATTCCAATCATCTCTTGGCTCGCTAGTGAATTCGTTTGCATATTCTACCATACGCGTGTCCCTGGGTATAACAGGCCCCTATGTTAGTAAGTTACAATAGGAAGCCCCAAGCTGTTTGTGCACTGGTGCCAAAGCTGCGGTCGCCTTTACACTTTCTGATGCAGGGGAATAGAATAGTACCAGAGTCGATAATCATAACACAGGAGGATCGCATGGGACTTTTGTCAAGAATGTCCCTGGTATTGAAGTCAAAGGTTCAGTCCATTTTAGACCAGACTGAGGACCCCAGGGAGACCCTTGAGTACTCCTACGAGAAGCAGCGGGAGATGCTACAGAAGGTCAAGCAGGGTGTGGTCGAGGTGGTGACTTCTCGGAGGCGGCTGGAGCTTCAGGAAGCCAGGATCCAGCAAGATGCCACGAAGGCCGAGGAGCAGGCCCGCCAGGCTATGGCCGCGGGGAGAGAAGACCTGGCTCGATTGGCCCTTCAGAGGAAGCAGACGGCCCTAATGGAGCTTCAGGGGCTTGAGGCTCAAATCGATGAGTTAGAGCGGGCGCAGGAAAAGTTGACCACGGCTGAGTCCCGTCTCAGCGCCAAGGTGCAGGCCTTTCGGGTACGTAAGGAGGTAGCCAAAGCCCAGTACTCTGCCGCGGAAGCACAGGTGCGCATAGGCGAGGCCGTTACGGGCCTCTCTGAGGAGATGGGCGATGTGGGGCTGGCCATGGACCGAGTACAGGAGAAGACAGAGAAAATGAAGGCCCGAGCATCGGCCATCGATGAGCTTGCGGAGACCGGTCTGCTTGAGGACTTCACCGGCCGAGACGACCCCGTGAGCAAGGAGTTGGCCCAGATCTCTGCGGCCCAGAACGTGGATGATGAGCTAGAGGCCATGAAGCGTCAGTTGGGCAGCGGCCAGAGTCCTCAGTTGGGGGCGGGCTCATGATCGTTCGCATACTAACAGAGGGTCAGTACCGGCTCCAGGACTCGGCCCAAGGGCAGCTCAACGACTTGGACAACCGCATGGTTCAGGCAGTGGCCTCGGGGAATCGAGAGGAATATCAGCGATTGTTATCGCAGATGCTAGAGCTTATCCGAAGCGGGGAAGTTGTGCCTGTAGAGGAGCTAATAGGCTCCGACATTGTCTTCCCCTCTCCAGACACGACCTTCGATGAAGCGAAAGGCATCTTCATCGGCGAGGGGCTGATACCGGGGTAGGGCTTGTGGCGATCCTAGTAGAGCCGACACAGGAGCCTCCCACTTGCCGCTGGGCGTATTGCGTCAATAGAAACTGTTACCGAAATGGAGATGTTGCGCCCCTACTGAGAATT
>JAENIT010000203.1:764-3488 GCA_016844365.1 Dehalococcoidia bacterium | reverse complement strand
CACCAGGCCGCACCGTTCGGCGGCCAGCCTGCATTATGCAGGGCGTCCTCGACTACCTGACCGGTTAGAAGAGTGTAGAAATCGAGAAAGCTCAGGCCCCCAATGAGATCGGACCGTACTCGGCCAATGGCCTCTTCTAGGCGATCGTCTAGAGAAGCCTCTGCAAGCTGATAGTCCGAACCGGCGCAGACAAGACGATCTGAGAAGACGGCATCGTGAATGGCATCGTACAAGGAATTGTAAAATTTGCCATCAGCCATGCTCATTGAGTTGGATAAGCCGAACTTCGCCTTCGCCATGTTCGATAAGTATGGTTGGTCGAGGTATAGAATAGGCTTCTGCGCCACTGCGACAACCTCTCTTCAGAAGACTCCTAGCAGTGAGTCTGAAGGCTTCCCCTAGTTGCCATGCACTGCGTGCCATGATGACGGATGGTTCGCTGATTTAACATTCGGCCCGTCCACCTCATGGTTCAACAATTACCTTTTGTCCATGGTCAAAGGTAACTTTAAAGTGGTTCAGAGTTTCGATTCCCACCAAGTATTCGTCCCCTAGGGCTATAACTAGTGCATTGATTGTGCTAGGTTGGTCCACCAGTTCCACCGCACCCAAGTAAACCGGAACACGGACTACCTGGCCACTGGCAATACGCACTCGGCGGATATATAAAGGTGACTGTAGGGATTCAATCCAGTCTTCAGGAATTGCCAGGTGTCCGTCAAAGCCGGTATCTACCAGGGCTACAGCTTCTCCGGAAACTCCTTGAACGAGAAAGCGAATGGATAGGGATGGATAAAGTGGCTGGGTCATAGATAGCGCCAGCGAATTTCGGCCTCAGCACCTATACGCCGTAAGGCAAAATTCCCTGCGCCAAAGCGCTCTAGTGCCTTAGTAGCCACCGTCAGTTCATCAACGCCAGTTATAACCTCGCCTTGGGGACTTATGGCAGCGAATTCGCCTCTATGCTCTTGCTCCAGAAGGTGGCCATACTGTTCGTAGAGGCGGTCATCCTCTGCACTTCGTTGAGACATCCATGCTTTAAATTTTTCCTTATCAGCCATGTTGCTCGACCTTCCTTGGGGGTCATGTGCGGCAGCGTTAGAGCTAGTATCAAGCTGCCTCATTGGGTTCCCTGGTATATTATAGCACTTCGGTGCAAATTTACCGGTTATAGGAGGCCAGGCTCCTCAGGAAAGGCAGCGCGATCTGCACCGCTCGTCCCCGATGGCTCACCCGATTCTTCTCAGCCTCAGGAAGCTCGGCCATAGTCGCTCCCAACTCAGGGAAGTAGAACACAGGATCGTAGCCGAAGCCGTTGGAGCCCCTGGTCTCGAAGGCTATAACCCCCTCGCATGTCCCTTCGAAGATATGAGGAGTGCCGCTCGGCTCCTGCACCACAATCACGCATCGAAAGCGGGCAGTCCGCTTTTCCTTGGGCACGTCCTTGAGCGTATCCAGGAGGTGGCGCACCCGATCCTCATCGCTGAGGCCGGAGCCGCCGTAGCGGGCGGAGTAGACCCCTGGCTCGCCTCCCAGAGCGTCCACCTCCAGTCCGGAGTCATCAGCCACCGTGAGAAGGCCACTGGCCTCGGCGTAGGCTCGGGCCTTGGTTAGGGCGTTCTCCTCGAAGGTGCTGCCCTCCTCGGCCACATCAATGTCGATCTTCTCCTGCTGGAGGTCTGTAAGCTCGAAGGGGACTCCATTAAGGAGGGCGCGGTACTCCTGAAGTTTGCCCCTGTTGCCGGTGGCGATGAGAAGTTTAGCGGGCATTAGCAGTGGGTTAGGAAAGTCAGAAGGTCAGGCGGCGTACTTACAGAGCCTATCACTGGAGTGGAAACACGCGGGCGACTACCTTTTCCAGAAAATTGTTTCCCATGATCTTGTAGCCCTCAGCGTTGGGATGCAGCTCATCTGGAAGGAGATGGCCCAGCTCAGGGCCGAACACCTCCAGGCCATCCACGTAGTGGATGTTGTGGTCGCCGCAGGCCTGGAGCGCAGCGACCGCCTCAGCCACCTCCTCCCGCATCGCCCTAAGTGTGAATCCGACCACGTTAGGGGTGGTCTCCCTGGGGGGCGAGTAGATGGGTGACATGACCGCTAGCGGCGTATCGGGATGGCGCTCTCGCAAAATCTGCACAAAGCCGATGATGGCGGGACCGAAGGTACGTGGGCCGAGGCTGCCCTGGCCGTAGATGTTGATACCGACGCACATAGAGATAAAGTCAGCGGGGAGGTCGCGCATCATCCGAGCAATCATCGGCTCAAGATGGCACTGTCCTCCGTACCCCAGACAGGTCAAACTGAGCCCTTAAGGGTGGGCGACTCCGCAGTGCGACACTGGGTGATGGAGCTGCCGTAGGTTACCCATCGGGGACGAGGGTCATCGAAGGGCGCTAAGGTTGCCCCATCGCTTAGCTCCAGGGAGTTCAACCGGAACTCACCGGCCTGGGGCAGCCACAGTTCGATGAGCTTCTCTCCCGGGGGCAACCCCTCGAACCGAAACTGGTCCTGCTCGCCGAGAGGCAGAGACGCATGGAGGACTCCGTTGCAGCAGAGGTCGAGAGGGCTGATCTCGCCCCGAGTAGCGACACGGCCAGCAACGGAGGTAGTGTTGCTGCGGAAGGAGATACGGACGCCGGCGGGCATCGCTGCGCGGGCAATCAAATCATCAGGGCCAAAAAGGATGCGGCTTTCTTGAGGGATCCGCCAAGGCATCACCCATCC
>JAENIT010000203.1:0-710 GCA_016844365.1 Dehalococcoidia bacterium | reverse complement strand
CCCATCCGTCACCGTATTCCAGAGAGACGGTCCCTTGCCAGGTAAGCCGGCTGTCGTCAGGGGCGATCACAAGCGCCATGAGACGTCATTTCCTGAGATACCTCGATTTACACTAAGCTTATCTGGAGAGCCTCTGCTTCAGTTGTTCGGGAAGAACCTGTTCAAGACCATCCCAGAGGTGTCCCATGCCGCACTCGGTCAGATTTCGCTTGGCGGTCAATGCACTGTTAATAACATTCCTTACATTGGTCGATTCAGAATCGTCTTTGTCAAGCAGTTTCGACAGCCGCTCGATTATGAACTGGAAATCTCCCTGATCCCCCATGACAGATGCAGCAGCAAGCTGGTAGCAACTCGTACGTGTTAGCCCGATCTGCATTTCAGAGTCGTAATGATGCGAGTGGCAGTACATATCTGCTGCTCCTGGCTGTATTTTGTAATCGGAAAAGTGGATGTTGCCCCATCCATCGGCCTCCGCGTCAAGAGCCAAGACATTATTATTCTGGCACAGTTGGAGATAGCTAGGCTCTCTTGTGATATCGTAGATAAGCAGTTCGATGAAAGCTTGGTTACCCAGATACTTAGCACAAGATACAATGAATTCCTGTCTATCTAACCGTTCCAGCGAATACTTATATCCACGGGTTTTGTCCTCTCCGAACAACGGAGGGCCATCAAGCCTATTGTTCAACCATTGTGATAACGGGTTA
>JAENIT010000029.1 GCA_016844365.1 Dehalococcoidia bacterium | reverse complement strand
GAAGAGATAGAGGACGGAGTCGGGTAGCGTGCCCAGAACGGTCTCAATCAGGTAGGTAGTGCCGCTGGTCACCTGGAAGTTGGGCGGGCCCCCAGTGGCCGCGAAGCTGAAGAAGTCTATGTCAAAGGGCGCCTCGAGGTCGCCGGCAGTGATGCTGGGCAAAGTCCCTACAGCGGTGGCGGTGGACGAGTCGTTGCCGTGGTCGTCGACGACCCCGCTGATGCTGAGGGTGTAGGTGCCGGTGTCGGTAGTGGGAGCAAAGGCTTCTACGGCCGCGTAGAAGGTGCCTGAGGATGGGGCTATAAAGTCAAGACAGGACTCGAGGTCAACACAGTCGTCATTTGTGTCCAGGATACCCCCATCGGTGTCTAACAGATAGAGAAAGCTATCAGGCAGAGTGCCCAAAGCCGTTTCGATGTGGTAGGAGGTGCCGCTCACCGCGGTGAAGCTGAAGTAGTCGATGTCGTATGTGGCTCCAAGGCTGCCGTTGGTGGTGCTGGGTAGTGTCCCAACACTGGTGGCTGTGGCGTGATTGTTGCCATGGTCGTCCGCGCTAACAACGACAGACTGGATGCTGATGCTGTAGGTGCCGGTTTGTGTAAAGAAGTCAAAGGCCTCCACGGCGGCGTAGAAGGTGCCGGTGGCCGGGGCAGTCCACTGGATGCATGACTCTGAGCCGATGCACTCGTCGTTGTACCGCAGCAAGGTGAGGCCGTCGCTGCTTATAATGTAGAGGAAGCTGTCCGGCAGGGTGCCCAGGGTGGTCTCGATACGGTAGCTGTTGCCTGCCGTGGCCGGGAAGCTGAAGAAATCGATGTCAAAGATCGCCTCAAGATCGCCGTTGGTGGTGCTGGGCACCGAGATGGGGCTAGCAAGTGTAGCGTCATTGCTGTGGTCGTCGCCGGCGCAAGTGGGAGTCACACAGTGGAGCAGCTTCAGATTTGTGTTGCCGGCGTCGTAGTAGCTGACCACGGGGTTGCCGCTGGCATCCAGGGCTAGGGATGTGGATTGGCCCACACTGCCCGCCGTGTCCGGGGAGGCTATGGTATTGCCTGAGGAGCAGGTGGCGTTCCCGCAGTGGATCACCTTCAGGTCGCCGTTGATGCCGTCATAGTAGCTGACCACGGGGTTGCCGCTGGCGTCCAGGGCCAGGGATGTATAGAAGCCCGCACCGCCTGTCACGTCCGTGTTTTCGGCCGTATTGCCTGAGGTGCAGATGGGGTTACCGCAGTGGAGCAGCTTCAGTTTATGGCTGGAGGAGGAGGAGAGATAACCGACCACGGGGTTGCCGCTGGCGTCCAGGGCCAGGGAGCTGTAAGCGCCCGTCTGATCGAATTCGGTGTCTGGGGAGGTAATTACGCTGTACTCAGGAGCAAGATCGGCCTTAGTAAACTTTCTAATCGGCCTGGGGGGCTTGCTCTTCTCCTTCTTCCCAGAGACCGGAGTAGCAGTCGGCGTGGGCGTCACAGCAGGAGCAGCGGTCGCGGTTGGTGTGGGCGTCGGCCTGTCGGCCTTTGGCCCCCGGTCTTTGTCGGGGCGTGGGGGCTTGGGCGCTGCTGTGGGTTCAGGCTTGGGCGTAGCCGTGGGTTTGGGGTCCTTTTGGACCACTCTGGAGAGTTGAGACTCCGCGGAATTCTCAGGCCTAGAGGTGTCGATCCGGATACGGTTGAATTTGTCCAGGATCGCCCCCGATTCGGCGTCCACCAGGAATTCCCAGTCTCCCAGGGGCTCTAAGGCGGCAAGCTTAACATCCCAGGCCAGGCGCAGATCTTCGCCCTTGGGATAGACCACCAGATTGGAAGTGGCCTTCCTTCTTAGTTCGGGATCTGTCTTTGCTTTCGCCTTCTTTTTATCCTTGGGCGGATTATCCTTTGATTTGAGCTCTTGGGCGAGCTTATTCTTTGCGGCATCTACGGCCACCTCGGAGCTAACTTTGGGAGTGGTGGAGGACAGCGCCACATTGGGTCGGTAGAGGTTGTTGACTGAAGGAGAGAGTTTACCGTTCTTGTCCACGTGGACCGTTACATTAGCGCCGAAAACAGGGAGGCCTTTATAGCGCTGCTCAAAACGGACGTGGTTCGCGCTACGGCTAGAGTCCACCTTGACCAGTTCCAGGTCTGAAAGATCGGAGCGCAACTTAAACTTATCGGCATTTTTTTTGAGGTGTTCCTTTGCCACCTTTGACGGTCCACTCTCCGGCTCCTGGGAGTGAACAGCGGCGCTCCCGCGCGACAAAAGGCCCACGGCCAACACGCTTGCTAGTAACAGAGCTAAAACGGTCATTCTCTTCATAATAGTAACCCCTATTCGTCTATTAGTCCTTGTCTAGACCCGTTGAGAATATGAAAGTGATACCCATGCTTTAGGGCCGGCGTTGTGCTAAAGAATACACGATAGTCGCAGTCCGATTCAGTATATGTGCCCTTGCGTGTTTTAACAATGACTTAGATCACAAAACTGGAACGGAAACAGCAAAACACTAAGATGTAGCATCCCTAATGTTCATCGTCCGCTCCTGCAATGATGACCCAACTCGAAAATGTAAGTGCGCAGAGGTAATAATAAATCGCCAGGATAATAGCATTTCAGGTTGAAATAAGCAAGGACTTGTACTAGCTTTCGACTCAGATTCCAATGCCCTCTAACACGCCTTCTAGTACACTCCCACCCGCAATCCTGCTCTCCCCTCCTTTTCAGGGAGGGGCCAGGGGAGGGTCGACCCTCCTCTCACCAGAGGCGAGTCTTCGACAAAAGTCGACTCCCACCTAACCTCCCTCTAAATGGGCTAGGCAGTTTCCTACCCTTTTGGGTAGGAAAGATTTACACCAAAGGGTAGTGTGCGATAGGCACTATTATTGTTACTATATTCACAGGTGGAGTTTCCTCGGGCTGGCAGGAAGAATGGCAACGGAGCGCGCGGCGCGAGTTGGGCAGCGTACTGCTAAGGAAGGAGACTCCACTAGGTGAATCTGACCGGGAGGTGGTCAGGCCATGCCCTTTCAGTTGGGGGGAACCGAACTGCTGATCCTATTAGTTATAGTTCTATTTGTCTTTGGAGTGGGCAAGCTACCAGAGGTTGGCGCAGCGTTAGGAAAAGGGATTCGCGACTTCCGTAAGTCCCTAAGTGAACCCAACGAGGCTGGGACCACAGAGGACTCCCGACACTCCTAGACTCAAGGGCCTTTGTTGTAAAGATGGGATCCTATCTTATACGGAGGTAAGCCATGAGGGTAACTCGCAGGACATTCCTCAAGAGTTCCGCCGTGGCGGTGGCGGGCCTTGCCACCAGTGAAAACCTTCTTGAACGGGTCGTGGGCATTCCTCTCCATCAGGAGGCCCAAGCAGAAGCAGAGGCCACGGTCACAGAAGAGTGGATTCCCACCACCTGCTGGATCGGCAAGCAGGACTGCGGAATTTTAGCTCGCCGAATCGACGGCCGGGTGGTGAAGCTGGAGGGGAACCCGTTGCACCCACGGAATAAGGGCGCTCTATGTCCCAAGGGTTTCGGCCAGATCATGGCCCTCTACGACCCGAACCGCGTCAAGACCCCTTTGATCCGCACTAACGAGAAAGGTGTGCCCGGTAAGTTTCGGGAGGCCTCCTGGGATGAGGCCCTGACCCTGGTGGCGGAGAAGCTGAATGAGGTGCGGGCCAAGGACCCAAAGCAGGTACTCTGGCAAAAGGGACGGAGCAAGCAGGAGGCCATCTACGACGACGCTTTTGTGAACAGCATTGGAGCAACGCGGGTGGGCCACGGCTCCTACTGCTCCGACGCCGGCTATCGGGCCGCCGAGTATACTATCGGCCCCCATGCCAATGCCAACCCCGATTTTCGGTACACAAAGTACATGCTTTCCTGGGGGTGGAACATCACTGGAGCCGGGGGAAACAAGTTCTGCTTCATTACCTGGAACCAGCAGTTCGCGGCAGCTCGAGAGCGGGGGATGAAGGTGGTGCACATCGACCCCCGACTGCGCTCTGCCGGCCCCCACGCCGACGAATGGTTGCCCATCAAGCCCGGCACCGACCTGGCCCTGGCCCTGGCTCTATGCCAGGCCATTGTAGCTCAGGGCACTATAGACCGAGAGTATTTGACTAAGTACACCAACGCCCCATTTCTGGTCCAGGGGGACGGCGCTTTCCTGCGAGTGGAGGGAAAGGAGCAGGTATGGGACGAGGCAACCAACTCCCCTAAGCCCCACGACGCCCAAGGAGTGAAGCCCGTTCTGGAGGGCATGTTCGCCCCGGATGGGAAGTCCGTAAAAACCAGCTTCCAGCTATTAAAGGAGCACCTAACCCAGTATACCCCTGAATGGGCCGCCAACGTGTGCGGGATATCGGCGGAGCAGATCCGTCAGGTGGCCCGGGAATTGGGGGAAAACGCCATGATCGGGAGCACCACCGTTGTGGATGGTGTTACTCTCCCGTACCGGCCAGTGGGGATAATGGCTTACCATGTCTCACAGCAAGAGCTGGGCTTCCAGTTCTACCGAGCTATGTATATGGTGATGATGCTTCTGGGTGCGGTGGAGGCGGTAGGCGGCCTCCGTATCGACTCCACATGGAAGATTGACCCTAACTTTGAGGCCCTTGAAAAGGTCACCATAAAGGACCCTCCCTACGATTACACCTTAGGGGCCAGCAAATTCTTTCCCATTCGGACTAGTAACCCGGGCATGATCGCCAAGGTCATGCTTAATCCCGAGAAGTATCAGGTCAACAAGCTGCCGGAGATGGTCATTGTCCACATGGCCAACCCACTCGCCTCCTTCACCGACCAGGCTACTTTTATGGAGGCTTACAAGAAATTCAAGTTCGTGGCCGTCATCGACCCCTGGCTCTCTAGGACCGCCGATCTTTTTGCTGACGTTGTTTTGCCGGCCGCCACTATGGAGAAGTACGAGGGCCCTATAGGGGCCAGCGACATGTACACTGATGCCACTGTCTTTCGTCTACCAATTATGGAGCCCCTGGGCCAGAGCCGGGGCGAGATAGACATCTACCTGGACCTGTGCGAGAAGGCCGGACTTCTCTACGGCAAGGACGGCTTTCTTGACCGCCTCAACCGTGTCCTGGGTCTCAAAGATCCCCACATTATGGACATCAACACTAAGCCAACGGTTCGAGACATGTTTGATCGATGGGCCAAGACCCAGGGATTGGCGGAGGGCATCGCCTACTTTGAGAGGGAGGGTGTCTGGGTGAAAGGGCCTGTTCCGGCTAGCAAGTACTACGGTTATGCCCAGAAACCTCCCTTCAACGGCATTCGCCACCGCCTATACGGGGAGGCCCTGGGCCGCTATCAGAAGGAGATGAGAGCTAAGGGTGCGGAGAAGGTGTACTACCAGGACTATACGTCCCTTCCCACCTGGCGGGACCCTACCATGTTGTCTTCGCCCGCTCAATATGACCTGGACCTCATTAGCTTCAAGATGATCGAGTTTAAGCAAGGCCGTACCTCCCAGATCCCCCTCCTGTCGGAGCTAGCGCCGGAGGCTCGGCTTCAGATGAACCCCAAGGCCGCTAAGGCTCGAGGCCTTAAAGGGGGCGACTCGGTGTGGGTGGAGTCCCACAACGCTGTGACTGGCGAGACCCAAAAGGTGAAGACCAAAGTAGCCCTAACCGAGGGGATCCGTCCCGATACCGTGGGCATGCCCCACCACTACGGCGAGGTGGCCCGCCACCCTCGGACCAAAGGTCAGGGGCCCACTCCCAACGCCCTCTTCTTCACCGGAGAAGGGTATGTGACCAACACGGCCGACAACTCGTTCCACGTCCGAGTACGGGTCTTCAAGGCCTAGAGGAGGAAGCTATGGCTAGATACGGCATGGTCATAGAACTGGACAAGTGTGTGGGTTGCCGGGCCTGTATGGAGGCCTGCAAGGTGGAGAACAATACCCCCGAGGGTATGTTCTGGATGTACGTTTTCCGCCTGGAGGAGGGAGAGTTCCCCAACACGAAGATGAGCTTCCTGCCGCGGCCCTGTATGCACTGCGACAATCCCCCCTGCGTCCAGGTGTGCCCGACCCAGGCCCGCTTCAAGCGAGAGGACGGACTGGTGCTCACGGACTTCGACCGGTGCATCGGCTGCCAGTACTGCTCCATCGCCTGCCCCTACGGTGTCAACTACTTCAACGGCATGAAGCCCAGCGACAACTACTACCTGGACTGGAAGGACGGTCAGGCTAAGGCAGCTACGCAAGGAGCGGTGCCCCCCTACGATAACCCGGACCTGAATCGGGACCACAAGAAAAATGGACGGCGTGTGGCTGGGGGTGGCCATTACAAGGGCGTTATAGAGAAGTGCACCTTCTGTGTGCAGCGGGTGGAGAAGGGGTTGACTACAGCCTGCGCCAATGCCTGCCCTGTAAGTGCTATCCATTTTGGAGACCTGGATGATCCCGAAAGTGAGGTATCCAAACTCCTGGCCAAGAAACGCCACTTCCGGCTTAAGGAGGACCTCAACACCCGGCCCAAGGTGTACTACGTCGGGGCCCCAGCGCCGGGGATCAAAACTCGTGAGATCGAAGCCGTTAAAAGGAGGGCATAAATCATGGCTACTGATGCACGGCGTGTCTACTATCCCTCCTACGTGTCCTATGCCTGGTACGGTATCCTGGGGGTTCTGGTGCTCTTGGGGCTGTACAGCTTCTACCTGGAGTATTTTAAGGGACACTACCTTACCGGCCTTACAGATGTAACCCCTTGGGGGTTGTACATAGCCGGGTTTGTGTTCTTCTTCGGTGCCAGCGCGGGCGCTACAGTCATTGGCTTGATGATCTACGCCTTTGGCCGCGAGGATTATCGCCCTCTCGGGACCAGAGCTCTCTTCGTGTCGTTACTATCTCTGGCGACCTCAGTGCTGTTCATTATGGTCCATCTGGGGTCTATCCCACGGGCGCTGCTGATCCCCTGGGTCTGGAATAACCCCACCTCCATGTTTTTCTACACCTCAGTAACCTACTACATCTTTGGCCTGCTACTCCTGGCGCAGCTTTATTATGCTATCAAGGTGAACCGTGCAAAGGTCAGCACTAGGGAGAGCTGGATACAAAAATGGCTGGCCATTTCCACCTTCGTTTTCGCCTTGAT
>JAENIT010000028.1 GCA_016844365.1 Dehalococcoidia bacterium | reverse complement strand
AGCCAGGATACTTTGGCCCACAAGATCTAGCTGCTGGACTACTCTAGCGCTATCCATTACCTGAGCCCCTTGGACTCGCACTTCCGACACTGCAAGGATAGGCTTATAGTACAGAGCGAAACCCCAAGCGAGTCCGGCAAGAACCGCAAGTCCTATAGAAAAAATCTTTAAAGAACTGATATTACTTCTTTTATCCCGCTTTTTCATATCAATAAATACCGTGAGCGCAAGTTGGGCTAGCGATTACTCCTTAGATGCCAGGAGAGGCGCTGTTAGGGCACGCTTCCACTCCCGATGACGCTCAAGAGCCAGATCAATCAGCCGATCCAGCAGCGCTGGGTAGCTTACGCCGCTGGCGCCCCAGAGTTTTGGATACATGCTCACACTGGTGAACCCAGGTATGGTGTTTATCTCGCTAACGTAGACCTGACCGTCGTTTTTGTCCAGGAACATGTCCACCCTGGCCATCCCCGAGCAGTCTATAGCCTTGTAGGCTCGCAGGGCCAGTTCCTGGGCCCTTTGAGCCACCTCTGTCGGCAAGGAAGCAGGTATCAATAATTGCGTCCTATTGTCGTGGTACTTGGCATAGTAGTCGTAAAACTCTCTGGCAGGGATAATCTCTCCAACAACGGACGCCTGGGGATACTCATTACCCAGAAGACCACACTCGATCTCCCTTGCAGTAACAGCCTTTTCCACCAGCAGCTTACGGTCCCAGCGGGAGGCCTCGTCCAGCGCAGCGCCCATGTCCTCGCGAGAGCCTACCTTCGACACTCCTACGCTACTCCCCAAGCTGGCGGGCTTTACGAAGCATGGATACAGCACTTCCGCCTCTATCCCCTTGATAGTATCCAACGGTCTTTCTTCCCACTCGCTCCTGCGAATAACCACGTACGGAACGACAGGCAGGCCCTCTTTAACAAAGACCGCCTTCATAAGGGCTTTGTCCATGCCTATAGCGCTGGCTGCCACTCCCGCCCCTACGTATGGCGCTCCCACTGTCTCCAGTAGCCCCTGAATAGTCCCATCCTCACCGTAGGGCCCGTGGAGCGCCGGAAACACTACATCCAGTCCAAATAGTTGGGAGACTCCGTCCCAGAGGGACCCATCGCCGTAAGGAGGGGTTGGGGCGACTTTAGCACTGGGAGAGCTTTCAATATCCTGGTTTAACATTTCCTGGGAGCGCTCCGGGGAGAGCCAGTGACCCTCTTTGGTGATCCCTATAGGAACCACCTGGTACCGTTCCCTATCCAGAGCTCCGATCACTGAGCGCGCGGACAAGATAGAAACCTCGTGCTCTCCCGAGCGTCCACCGAAGATTACGCCTACAGCTAACAAGCTCCCTTAACCCTCCCTGCTACACTTTTCTCCAACCCATTCCACCTCTGGCTCCAGCTCTATACCAAAACCATCAACGACCTTCTGTTTGGCTAGCGCCATCAGTTCCTCCACATCAGAGGCCTGGGCGCGGCCGCGGTTGACCACAAAATTGGCGTGGCGGGTAGATACCTGGGCTCCTCCAACCCTATGGCCTTTGAGACCGGTCTGCTCGATAAGCCATCCCGCGGTGTGGCCCGACGGGTTCTTGAACATAGAGCCAGCGCTGGGCTGAGAAGGCTGGCTGTTTCGGCGTTTTTGGCTATACTGGGTCATTCGCTCCTTCAAGCGAGTAAGGTCTTCTTTTTGAAGAGCCATCTCTACGGATAGGACCGCCATAGTGCGTCCCTCGCCCCGCCAACGATAGCGAATGTTGCTGGCGCGGTATTCCATCCCTAGCTCTGACACCGGAATCCGGTACGCTTCTCCACCTCTCTCCACAACCCACACACCCTGGATTATGTCGCCCATCGACCCTCCGTGGGCCCCTGAGTTGTTAACCACGGCCCCAGCAACAGAGCCCGGGATCCCTACCGCCCACTCCAAGCCAGCCCATCCAGCGCGGCTAGTGGCAAAAGCCAGTCGAGCAAGGGGTATCCCGCCGTCAACCTTCATCATGCACTGTTTACCATTCTCCTCTTGCATGTGCATGCCAGATTCCATCCCATCTATCTTAGGAACCCAGTTCTCTACCACCACGCCCCTGAACCCGGTATCGCTCACCAGAAGGTTGCTCCCTGCCCCCAGGATTAGGTATGGTATATCGTACTCCCAGATCACGGACATAATAGCCCGTAACCGCTTAGGACTGTTGGCCACAATGTACGCATCCGCAGCGCCCCCGATGCGCAGGGAGGTGTGTTTAGCCAGAGGTTCGTTACAGCGCACCGGAGCTACGGAAGATAAACGGCTTAAAAACTCGGGCTCTATCATACTTTAATACCTGCCCCAAGTTTTTCCAGCACCATCTCTCCCGCGCGGTACACATCGCCGGCCCCCATAGTTATAAGGACATCTCCGGGCCTCAGCTCCTTCGCCAACCTATCGGCCGCCTCTTCCAAACCAGCGGTGTATACCGCCTTCGGGACACGGATGGCATTGGCGAGGTCGGCTCCACTCACGCCCCAAGAGTTGTCCTCCCGAGCGGCGTATATCTCGGTAACACACACCTCGTCCGCCACGGTGAAGGCCGTAGCAAACTGGCCCATTAACAGAGCCGTGCGGCTGTAGGTGTGGGGTTGGAAGAGGCAGAGCAATCGTCTATCTCCGTACCGCTCTCTCGCCGCGGCCAGTGTGGCTTTTACCTCCGTGGGATGGTGGCCGTAGTCATCCACTACCGTTACTCCCTTCACCTCTCCTTTGATCTCAAAACGACGCTTCGCCCCCTGGAAGTCGGAAAGGGCCCCAGTAACCGTATCCATGTCCAGGCCGAGAAGATGGCCCACCGCCACCGCCGCTAAAGCATTGCTAACGTTGTGACGCCCCGGTATCGACAGGGATATGCAACCCTCAGTTACGCCATTATGAAGCAGTAGAAAATCCGTGCCCCCGCGGGCGTTGAGGCGCAGCTCTTTTACCGACCAGTGGGCGGGAAGGCCGAGGGCATAGGTTGTTATATTGCCAGTCACAGAGGGGATAACCCCCTCCAGCGAGGCGAGGGTAAGATCATCGGAGCACACAACCAAGTGGCCGTCTGGCGGCACCAGAGCCATGAAGCGATAGAAGGCATCAACGATAGCGGCCTTGTCCCCATAATAGTCCAAGTGGTCGTCGTCGATGTTAGTAACCACAGCAATCTTCGGTTTAAGGTGAAGGAACGACCCGTCGTACTCATCGGCTTCAACCACCAAGTAGGGACTCTTCCCCAGCCTACCGTTGGAACCCAGCTCAGCTATCTCTCCGCCTACCAGTATTGTGGGATCCAGACCAGCCCGGAGAAGCATTACCGATATCATAGAACTGGTGGTGGTCTTGCCATGAGTGCCAGCGATGGCTATCCCGTAACGGTCTTCCATTATCCGACCCAGCATCTCCGCCCGCTTCACCACTGGCACTCCTTGCTCTAGGGCCGCTCCTATCTCAGGGTTGTCCCCTTTTACGGCGGAGGTCACGATCACTGTATCCACACCCTGAAGATGGGACGGGTTATGGCCCTCGTGGACGGTAATCCCCAAACGCTCCAAGCCCTCGGTAATGGAGCTAAGGTTTTGGTCGCAACCCGACACCCGGTAGCCATCCTCCAAGAGCACCCTAGCGATGGCGCTCATACCAATTCCACCGATACCAACAAAATGTATATGTTTAGATCCCATCATTGGCCCACTCAAGCTATGACTTCGCAGCCCCGGACACTAAGGGAACTTCCCCGCGAGCCAGCTCGGACAGCAGTCCCGCGATCCTAGCGGCGGCGTCGGGCCGAGCTAAGGCCCTCATCCGCTGCGCCATAGACAACCTGGCGGAGTGATCCTGAAGAACCTCTCGAATCGTTGGCAGCAGCGTCTCCAGGTTGTACTCTGATACCATGACGGCGGCTCCATCGTTCACTAGGACTGCAGCGTTTCGCTCCTGATGCCCTCCAGCATAGGGGTATGGGACCAAAATCGCCGGCAGTCCAACCGCAGGCAGCTCCCCCAACACCGACGCCCCAGCCCTGCTGACGGCCAAGTCTGCCGCCGCCATAGCCGCTGCAATATCGTTGTGCATATAGCTGTATAGATGATACCGTTCCATAAGCCCCGCTGACAGCCTAGATGTTCGTTCCCGAAGCCAGGCCTCATCCTGGGAACCACAGATATGTATAACGTCGCAAATCTCCAGCAACTGAGGCAGAGCCTCGCCAATCGCCACATTGAGGCTGTGGGAGCCCTGGCTTCCACCCATGACGAGAAGGACAGTAGCCGATAGTTCTAAGGAGAGCATCCTGCGAGCAGCGGCTCTGTCCAAATGTAGAAACTCGGAGCGCACGGGATAGCCGGTTTCCACCACGTTTGCGCCCCTGAGAAAGGGCCGAGACTGGTGGGTGGTGACAGCCACGGTATGAGCGAATCTGGACAGGAACTTCACCGCCCAACCCGGCTCCACATCGGGCAGATAGATCACACTGGGAATCCCCAGGATCCACCCGGCCAGCACTGCTGGAACCGAGACATATCCCCCTGTGGCCAATATGGCGTCGGGGTGAAAGTTCCTGATTCCATACAACGCTTGCAAAGTTCCAATCAAAGTCCTAGCTGCTCTTATAACGAAGGTTATAGGGTCTCCACCTCGGAAAGGCGCTCCCAGAACGCCCTTAAAGGGCAGACCACGCTCACTAGCAAGGGTCCTCTCCACCCCACTTTTTCCTCCAATATAGAGAGCGTCTAGCTCTGTAGTCGCTCCATCCGATTGAGCGACCAGAGCCTCCAGCACTGAAAAGATCGGGTAGACGTGGCCCCCTGAGCCACCGCCAGTAACCACTATCCTCACGATATTTTCCCCCTAAGCCCCGAGCCCGTAGTGGCCCGTGGTTGGCTCTTGGATATGTTCAGAAGGATACCGATCGCGGCCATAGTGGCGGCAAGAGAAGAGCCGCCGTAGCTGATGAAGGGTAGCGGCACACCGGTAAGAGGTATAGACCTGGTGATACCACCGATGTTGATGAGAGCTTGATAGGCAATCCAGCAGGTTATGCCCGCTGCCAGAAGGGCCCCAAAGCGATCGGGGGCCTTGGTAACTATGGTTATGCCCTTGTAGACCACCGCTGCGAGGAGAACAATCACAACAAGTCCTCCGATAAATCCCACCTCTTCACCTACAATGGCGAAGATGCCGTCGGTGTGGGCCCCGGGCACATAGAAGAACTTTTGGCGACTAGCTCCCAACCCTAGACCCCATAGCCCGCCGCTACCCAGAGCAATAAGAAGCTGTATAATATGGAACCCTCTCCCAGCGGGGTCGTTCCAGGGGTCTATAAAGGAATACCAACGATCGCTCCGGTACTCCGCAACAAATACTAGAATCACGCATGTGACCACCCCCATAATCCCAAGGGCTACGATGTGGCTCAGGCTGCCACCCCCCAGGAAGAACACGGTAGCCATTACACATGCGATTATAAGGGCTGTCCCCATATCCGGCTGCATGATTACCAGAGGAATTATAAGGCCCAAAAATAACATGAACGGAATGAATCCGGCAGTAAAGCTGCCTGGCCGTTTTCCCTGTCCCGACAGCCATGCTGATACATATATGATAGAGGCCAGCTTTACGAACTCGCTGGGCTGGATCGCAGGCAGCGGCCCAAGCTTGAGCCATCGTTGCGCACCGTACTGGTTGACCCCAAGACCAGGGAACAAAACGAGCACCAGCATTGCCAGGGCCACTACCATGAGCAATAGGCTCGCCTTCCGCCAGAAGCCATAGGGGATCTTCATACACACAACCATCGCTATAGCTCCCAGGACTGCCCAGATACTCTGCCTGATTAAAAAGTAGTTGACATCGTCGTATTGGGTGACTGCCAAGCCGAAGGTGGAGCTATAGACAGCCTGAAGCCCCACAGCAACCAGGATCAGCACCAGCGCCAGCAGCACATAGTCCGGCTTGGCTCCCTTGTCTGAACCAGCCCCTCGAGTAGTAACGCTCTTCTCCTTTCCCTTCATTCTTTAAGTAACCCCACCAGATGCTTGAACTCCCTTCCCCGCTCCTCAAAGTTGGCAAAACTGTCGAAGCTAGTGCAGGCCGGAGAGAGAAGCACCACATCCCCTGGAAGGGCCGCCTCCCGGGCTGCCGCCACCGTTTCCTGGAAGACATCTACTCGGATGAGTGTGAGGCCACATTCACGGCTTGCGGCCGCCTCGATAGCCCGCTCCAGATATGGCGCCGACTCCCCATAAAGCACCACGGCTCGGCACCGTTCTATGGCTTCCGCAGCCAGCTCATCCAGGGGCAACTGCTTGCCTCTACCGCCCGCTATCAAGACCACCGGCCTGGAGAAAACCCGCAGCCCTGCCAGTGACCGATGAGGCGTTGTGGCTATGCTGTCGTTATAGAAATCGACGCCGCCCAAGCAGCGCACCCATTCCAGTCTATGCTCAACCCCTCGGAAGGAAGCTATGGCCTGGGCGGTAACCTCGGACACTACGCCACACAGGGCAGCTATAGCGCTAGCGGCGAGGACATTTTCCAGGTTATGCTCGCCCAAGAGTTTGATCTCATCCGTGGATACTACCCTCTCCTCCCTACCTTTGATCCTGGCCATAACCCAACCGTCTCGAAGGAAGGCTCCATCTAAGCCGTGGTCGTGGGACCGGCTGAAGAAGATGGCCTGGCCCGATGTCTCCTCGGCCATGGCTTTGGTAACTGGGTCGTCGTAGTTCAAAACAGTATAGTCGCCCTCGCCCTGGCCGGCGAAGATCCTCTTTTTCAAAGCTATGTACTCCCCCATGTCCGGATAGCGGTCGGCATGGCTGGGAGCGATATTGGTCACCACCGCAATGTGCGGACCGCGCCCGAAGATCTCCAACTGGGTATGGCTTATCTCCAACACTGCCCATGACTCTGGCCTCATCTCGTCGAGGCGGTCCAGGAGAGGAACCCCTATATTCCCCCCCACGTAAACGGGTAACCCTGCCTGCCGCAAGATCTCGCCCGTGAGAGCGGTAGTGGTGGTTTTCCCGGCGCTCCCTGTAATTTCTCTCTGGCAGCAACCAGGGCGGGTATGTCCAGGGGAATCCCCTGGCTAATAAAGATCGCATCAGCATTTACCGTATCCTCAGCCCGATTCGACCCCAGGGACAACTTGATCGGCAGGTCATGGACCTGCCTCAGGCTCTCCGACAAGGCCTCGGGAGTTCTTGCATCGCTAACTGTAACCTGCGCGCCCAATCCCACCAGATAACGCACCAGCGCCCGGCCTTCTATGCCCAGTCCAACTACGGTAACTTTCTTCCCTCTAAGTTCCATAACCCAACTCATCTACTTTAAAGCCAAGGCTATGCCCACCATGGCTGCCAGCATACCCACCAGCCAGAACCGCATGGTTATCTGGGTCTCTGTCCATCCCATAAGCTCGAAGTGGTGGTGTAGAGGACTCATGAGAAAAATCCTCTTACCACCGGTGATCTTAAAATAGACGACCTGAATAATGACCGAGGACGCCTCCACAGCGAAGATGAATCCTATAACCGGCAGCAGCAACCAGTGGCCGGTCATAAGGGCCACCACAGCCAGAGTAGCGCCCAAAGCCAGAGCCCCTGCGTCCCCCATGAACACCTGGGCTGGGTGGGCGTTGTACCAGAGGAACCCTAGTATAGCTCCCACTACAGTGAAGCAGAAGGTTACTAGATAAGCCTGCTCTTGGAGAAAGGCGATAACTCCATAGGCCGCAAAGGCCATGGCTGCAGTGCCGCCAGCTAGGGTGTCCAGGCCATCGGTTAGATTAACGGCATTGGCTGTAGCCACAATTGTCAGCACAGCGATGGGCATATACCAGAATCCAAGAGGGTACTTGCCCAAGAAAGGTATATAGATGCTCTGAGCCAGAAGAATATAGTAAAGAGCTAAGGTTGCTACCACAGCTATAAGCAGCAACCAGGCCATCTTGAAACGGGCTGCCATTCCCAGGCCTTTGTTTCGGTTGAGATTCATCATATCGTCCACACCGCCCAACACACCCGCGCCTACTATCGTACCCATGGGAAGAATCATAGATAACCTGTCTGTTACGTTGAATAGGGCTGTAATCACAAAAACTGGTATGAAAATAATTATGCCACCCATGGTGGGAGTCCCAACTTTCTGAGTTGTACGATCCGCCCGGTACATGGCAAATCGCTCCCTGATGTCAGCTTCAGACCCGCTGGTGACGGGCTCCTCTTCTTTAGCGCCCTTCTCGATGCCCCTGGCGTGAAGAAAGTTTATCACCGGTCGTCCGACAACTAAGGTTACAACAAAAGTTAGAGCAGCCAGGACAAGCGAGTATGCCATGCTTAATCTGCTACCAAGCCTTCAACTATGGACTCCATGCCCAGGGATCGGGATCCCTTAACCAATATAAAGTCCCCGGGGGCGAAGATTGCCGTGAGCTTTGCCAATACCTCCTGGCTGGAGTCCGAATAATCTACGGATCTCAGTCCGAGCCTCGCGGCCTCATGCCCAATGGTCACGGCGCGAGACCCAAGAACTATCAGATGGTCTGCCACACTAGCGGCCCTTTCTCCCACCATCCGATGGCCCTCCTCTTCAAAGGAGCCCAGTTCCAGCATATCACCCAGGATAGCGATCCTCCTTCCCCTCATCTCGGCCAAAAGATCAAGGGCCGCTAGAGTCGAGGCTGGACTAGCGTTGTAGGTGTCGTCCAAGACTGCAGTGCCGTTGATGCCTTTACGGACTTGAATCCGATTAACACTCCCCATTCTCTCAATACCGCAAATCACCTCGTCCCAGGCAAGACCCTCTGTGAAGGCCACTGCGGCGGCCGCCAATGCCGTGTACGCCGAGTGTTTACCGAGGAGTGGCGATTTTACTCGACGGCATTTAACGCCCCAACACATAGTGAACTCAATGCCTTCTAAGCCCTTGC
>JAENIT010000202.1 GCA_016844365.1 Dehalococcoidia bacterium | reverse complement strand
CAGAGTGTAAAGGGGAGCAAAACGCTGGGCCAGGGCCTCCGCCGACCATACTCGCCACCAGTAGAAGGCTCCGCCGACCAAGAGGCCCGCCACCGACACCGATGTAGAGACTGCGGCCATGCCCATGTCAAAATGGAACTGGTGTCCCGCCTCCAGGAGAGTGTAAGCCTCCGTGCCCTCCAGACTCCCCGCCAGAAAGCCACCGAAGAAGGGGAAGGCCACCAGGCCGGAAACGACGGAAAGGCCCGCCAGTGCCAGGATGGGCAAGTTCATAACCCAGGGAGCCTCGTGAGTATGGCTTAGGTCACTTCGAGGTTGCCCGAAGAAAGTGACCAGGGTTACCCTGGCGATGAACACCGCGGTCATGAAGACCACTAACAGGGCAAGGATATATACTATAGGGTGCTGATGGTCCCTGACGGCGGTGAGCACCTCGTCCTTGCTCCAGAAGCCGCTCAGGGGAGGCAGACCGGCCAGGGCCAGCGCTCCTATGGTGAACGTGATGGTGGTTATCGGCATCTTTCGCCACAGGCCGCCAAGCTCCCACATATCCTGTTTCTCCGTACTATGGATGACGCTCCCCGCGCCGAGGAAGAGAAGGGCTTTGAAGAAGCCGTGAGTGATGAGATAGAACATGGCCGCCCCGTACCCGCCGGAGCCCAGGGCCAGCATCATGAATCCCAGCTTGCTCACAGTGGAGTAGGCCAGGACACGCTTGATGTCGTTGGTGACTAAGGCGATGCTGGCGGCCAGGAGAGCGGTGATTAGCCCAATGATGGATATGGCAAAGAGCACCCCCGGGGCCGCCACGAATAGAGGATAGGTCCTGGCCACCAGGTAGACCCCCGCGGCCACCATCGTCGCCGCGTGGATCAGCGCGCTCACGGGGCTGGGGCCCTCCATGGCGTCGGGGAGCCACACGTGGAAGGGGAACTGGGCCGATTTGCCCATCGCTCCGAGGAAGATGAGCACCGCAGCCCAGGTTATAATGGCGGGCGCTATCTCCCCCGCCTCCGCCGCCCGCATGATGTCAGCCATGTTGAAGGTCCCCGTGGCTTTGAACAGCAGAAGGATACCGATGAGAAGGCCAACGTCTCCGAGACGAGTAGTGATGAATGCCTTCTTGGCGGCCTCCGCCGCCGACCGGCGCTCGTAGTAGAAGCCGATGAGAAGATAGGAGCAGAGGCCCACTAGCTCCCAGGTGATGTACAGAAGAAGAAAGTTGTCTGACAAGACCAGCCCCAGCATGGAGGCGGTAAAGAGGGCGTGAGCGCCGTAGTACCAGCCGAATCGGGGGTGTCCGGCCATGTATCCCAGGGAGTAGACTTGCACGCACAGGGCCACCAGGGTTACCAGTCCCACCATGCTGACCGACAGTGGATCCAGGTGCATGCTCCATTGGAGCGCGTAGCGTCCGATCTGGAGCCACACAAAGCCGAACCCGGCGGGGCCGTTGGCCAACAGGTCACCTAGAACGTACCAGAAAAGAATGAAGCCGGCGGCGATAGCCGATATGGATAGATATGCGCCCCGGCCGGGCAGGAGTCTGTCTCGACCCAAGAGGGTGGCCACTCCAATTATTAAGAAGGCCACCAGACTTAAGACTGGTATCAGCCAGGCGTGACCCATTCCTACGACCATCGGCTAACGTCCTCCTACCATTTAAGGAAGTCCACTTCGCCCACGTCGGCGGTGGCCCGCAGACGGTACATCCGCAGGATAATCGCCAGGGCCAGACCCACCTCCGCGGCCGCTATAGTTATCACAAATACGGCGAAGATCTGGCCCACGAACTCCACGGGGGCGATATACATCGCAAAGGCTATGAGATTGAGGTTGACGGCGTTGAGCATGAGCTCTATCCCCATGAGGATCAGCACCGCGTGTCGGCGAGCCAGAACGCCGTACAACCCCAACGAGAAGAGAACAGCGGCGACCACCAGAAAATGCTCCAGAGGGATCACTCTACGTCCTCCGCTCGAGCCAGGATGATGGCTCCTATAAGAGCTACCAGAAGGACCAATGAGGCCACCTCGAAGGGTATGGCCCACTGGGAAAAGAGGCTCGATCCCAGGTCACTGAAAGGCACCCGTGCGGGGGCCTGGGGATGCACTTTCCAAGGAGTGCTGTAGATGGCGAAAACAGTCATCGCCAGGAAGGCGAGACTGGCCGCCGCCGCCCAGGGCTTCTGAGGGTTGTCCATAGCCACTGGATCATCGGCCACCCGGGTTAACATCATGGCGAAGAGAATTAGGATGGTAACCGCGCCGCCGTAGATGAGCACCTGGACCAGAGCCAGAAAGTCGGCGAAGAGCGTCAGAAAAAGGCCCGCCACCGCGGCCAGAGAGAGGATTAGAAAGAGGGCGCTATGCACCACATTCCGCGACCATATCACACCAACGCCGCCTATTATTGAGGCGGCGGCCTTCCAACTCCCGTTTCTCCTCGCTCCGCCTGATAAGCTCCGGCAGGTCGGCGATGAGGTCAGGGGCGTAGCCCGCCTGCTCGTAGATGTGGGTCATCTCAATCGCGTCGAAGGCGCACACCTCCACACAGATGTTGCAGGCTATGCACCGGCTGATGTTAATCTCGAACTCGTCGATCATCTTGCGCCGCTTGCTCTCCCCGCTCTTGAACTTGGGGTTGTCCACCATGGTCACGAACATGCAGTTGGTGGGACAGTTGCGGGCGCACACCTGACAACCGACGCAGTAGGGCTCGTCCACCACGTGGTCGTAGATAAGGCCGGGGAAGCCCATAAACCTGGGGGCCAAGGGCAGGGCCTCATCTGGATACTGGACCGTTACCGGCTTACGCCAGTGGCTTTTCCAGGTGGTTATAAGTCCTTCTAATACACCGATCACGACCTACTCCTCCCGTATCGGTAAACAGTATACACCAGTCCTCCAGTGGCTAACCAACCGGCTATTAGGGCAACGCCCCCGTAGAGCACGGCCGCGCCGGCGATGAGGAGGTTGACAAAGGAGAAGGGGATGAGGGTCTTCCAGGCGAAGGTCATGAGTTGGTCTATACGCAGCCGAGGCAGTGTTCCCCTGAGCCAGAAAACCGCCAGGATTATGACAGAGGTCTTAGCCATGAACCAGCTCACCGCCATAAGACGAGATGGCCACCCCCCCAGCCACTCTAGGGGGAGCTCAAAGGGCCAGCTCCATCCCCCCAGGTATATAAGGGTGACGACAGCAGACATGAGAAAGAGGTTTGCGTACTCCGCAAGGAAGAATATCGCCCAGCGCATTCCACTGTACTCAACCAACGGTCCTCCCACCACCTCCGACTCGGCTATGGGGATGTCGAAGGGGGTGCGGCTCAGCTCCGCCAGGGAAGCGGATAGGAAGATGATGATTCCCAGGGGTTGGAGGAAAAGGAAGGGCACAGGGTTCTGCTGGGCCACTATCTCCTGCAGGCTCAGAGACTGAGTTAGCACGGCTACTCCCAGGATGGAGATAGCCAGAGGCAACTCGTAGCTGATGAGCTGGGCTGCGGCTCGGACGCCACCCAGGAGAGCGTATTTGTTATCGGAGCCCCAACCGGCCATAAGCATCCCCACTATGGAGAGGGAAGAGAAGGCCACTATGTAAAATAGACCCATGTCCAGATGCCTTATCACAATATCGTCGGAGAAGGGAATAACCACAAAGATCATGAATATCGGGGCGAAGACCAGGTACGGGGCCAGACGGTACACCCAACGGTCTGCGGTTGTAGGAGTGAGGTCTTCCTTCACCAGGAGCTTGATGGCGTCCGCGGGGCTCTGGAGGATGCCGTGGAACCCGGTGCGCATGGGGCCCAGCCGCTGCTGGATGTGTCCTAATATCTTGCGTTCGGCATAAATGAGCACCAGAACGAGGGAAAAAACGAAGCCCAGCATCAGGGCTACGCGTAACGCGGCGTCAAGAATCAATGGCATACTAGCGGTCCACCTCTCCCAGCACTATGTCGAGAGATCCCAGCACCATCACAGCATCGGCCACGTAGCAGTCCCGAAGCATCTCCCGGAGCGCCATGAGGTTAGAGAAACAGGGGCTCCTGAGCTTCACGCGGTAGGGGTTATTGCCGCCCTGGCTCACTAGATAGATGCCATAGTCACCCCTGGGGCTCTCTGTGCGAAAGTAAATTTCTCCTGGGTCTGGCCTGATGAAGCGCGGAACCCTGCCCATGTGGGACCCGCCAGGGAGCCGGTCAAGGCACTGCTCCACTATCCTCACCGACTGCCGCATCTCCTCCATTCGTACCGAGTAGCGGTCGAAGCAGTCCCCGGTCATCCCTACGGGTACATCGAAGTCCAGGGAGGGGTAGAGGGAGTAGGGCTCGGAGCGGCGCACGTCCTCCTTGATACCACAGGCCCTGAGAATCGGGCCGCTGCACCCGTAGTCGATGGCCGTTTGTGGGCTGATGCTCCCGATCCCCTTGGTGCGGGCCAGAAAGACCTCGTTATGGGTGAGCAGGCGATCGCACTCGTCTATACCGTACTTAACCGAGTCCAGGATTCGGC
>JAENIT010000201.1 GCA_016844365.1 Dehalococcoidia bacterium | reverse complement strand
TGCTCACGAAGGATTACACGAGAGAACATACCGCAACTTCGAGTTGCGGTATGTCGTCGGGTGGGTTCGATTCCCACGCACTCCCGCCATATATCTGGAACAGGTGGGGGGCCAAGCACACGAGAGTATGCTGCTGGCCCTTCGTAAATTTTTTCAGAGTTCCATCTGGATCATCTGCCTCGACCAGCGATTAGGGTCAATGTCCAGCGCGCGGCAACCACTCGACAGCAATGCTACTCTCCACTGCGGCAAAATCAGGATCGCCCGTCAGGAGGGCTACCTGGAGGGTTTCCGCCAGAGCAGCGGCGAAGCAATCGGCATACCCCATCCCTGTGGTTGCCTTAAACCGGGCAGCCCTCAGCGCCAGCGGACGATCCACATCCACAAGACGGATGGGAAGGGAATCTATAGCCGCCAGCGTTTCAAGGGTCGCCCGAAGCCCCCGCCGCATCTCCACAATGTACAGGACCTCACCTAGGTTCACTACGGTGATGTACGACTCGTTGCTGGCTTGACCAAGGACCTCCTGTACCCTGGCTGCTCCCGGCTCGTCCTGGAACAGGGCCAGCAGAGCGTAGGAGTCCAGGACGTAACGATCAGCCACGGGCCTGCGCTGTGGTCGGCTGCACCTGACGCTCTTCTCGCTCGCGCTCCTGCCGCCGCTCTTGCAGCAGTGCGTCGGTCAGAGATGGCTCACCCTTCAGAAGGCCCCGCGCCTGGAGGATGGGATCCTTTAAGGCGGGAACGATGGCGATATGGCCGGCATAGTCCACAACCTGTACCAGGTCTCCTGGATGGATCTGGTACTGCTTACGTATATCTCGGGGGATGATTACCCAGCCTTTCTTGGAAACCTTCACTGTACCCATAGCGTCAGTCCGTATAACGATATCCCGATTTAGTATAACACATGAGTTGACAGTAGACTACAGTTACGAGTTACACCAAACAAAGTATTTCCAAAAGGCTGGGAAAAAATATGATCCCTGGAATGGGGAGTGTTGAGGATATTTATTATTAATAAATGAAACTTTTCTTTGGCTCCCATGTATTGATATAGTAGAGGTATGAAGGAAACTCTCCTGGACAAGTCTGACGACTTCTTGATCGACGAGGCCCAGAGAAAGCCTGAGGCCTTTGGCGTGCTAGTGACGCGCTATCAGGATAGGATACACAACTACCTCTATAGAATGACCGGCAGCCGGGAAGATGCAGAGGACGTGGCCCAAGAGACCTTCGTGAAGGCTTACTTAGCCCTGTCCACCTTCAGGAGGGGGTGGCCTCTAGCGCCATGGCTCTTCCGTATCGCGACTAACCTGTGTATTAATCTCCTCAAGAAGCGCAATCGAGTGACCGCGCTGCCAGAGGAAATGGAGATTATGGATCGAGGGGAGTCCGTGGAGGCTGAGGTTGAGGTCAGGGAGCTGAAGCGTGAGTTGGACGAGGTAATTCTAACGTTGCCCGAGGTTTACAGAGTACCTATACTGCTGCGCCATTTATACCAACTGTCTTACGAAGAGATGGCTCAGGCTATGGACGTCCCCCTGGGCACTGTGAAGACAAGGCTTTTCCGAGCGCGTGAGCTCCTAAGAGCAAAGCTTGATCACACTCGAATGATGGAGAGGCATGGACTGCAAGGAGATAAGAGCCCTATTTGATCCCTATCTGGACGGGCGGATTAGCAGAAAAGAGAGGGAAGAGGTGGAGAACCACCTCTCTTGGTGCTATGCCTGTCGAGAGGAGTACCTGACCTTGGAGCGAGTCGCCCTCCTTCTCGAGGGTCAGGAACGTGTTCCTGCTCCGCCGTGGTTTGCCCATCGGGTAATGGAGGAGGTCTACAGACAGAGGAGCGCCCACTCCCGGGCGCGAGTAGTCCTATACGGTGCGTGGGCCTTGGCGTCGCTCTTGGGATTGGCGCTCATAGTCGAGGGCGGCCTAGCAGTCTATCAAGCCGTAATCCAGAGCAGCGACTCCCTCGTGGAGGGTTCCGAGGGCGTCTCAAACTCGGCGGCCGATTTGTCCGCAGCCAATCCTGAACTTATGGACACTCTATTCATACTGTTGGCTAACCTTGAGTCCGATCTCGTTCTGGGTCTCTCACTAGTGTTCGTTTCGAGCTGCCTGGCTCTCGTCGCATTGATGAACTACCGTCCCCCAAGGACCGCTTACAGATGACAAGGCCTGCTATTTTCCTCGTATCGGGCATTCTGTTCGTCAACCTCCTGGTATTCCTGTTGAGCGTTTTCTTGTTGCCTCGTGTTGCCCCCGAACGCAGGGGAGGGATACGTGTCAACATGCACCAACCCCGAAGAGCCGCAGTGGAGCCGTGGATGGAGGGGCGCGTGAGGGAGATTGTTCGGGCGGAGCTACACCCAAACGGGGATGCCTCGGAGGACATGGCGATATCAGGTCGACGAGGCAGGGAGTTACGTCGTCTTCTCCTTCCCTTTGGCGTTCTGAGAGAGGTGGGTGGGGGCGTGGGGCTTTATCTGACCTCGCTGGTTACTTTTGTGTCCGTTTGTGTCGGAGCAACTTTTCTGGTCCCTGCTAGGTTAAGGGTGGTTAGAGACGTCATAAGTCGAGACGGCCATAATGCCGTAAGATTAGGAGCGATTGGTCTCCTGGGGTATCTGTCGATATTTGTGCTGTGCCTGATGCTCGCGGCCACTGTGGTGGGGATACCCCTGGCCGTCCTGCTTTTGTTGGTGCTGGCTCCGGTGACGGTGGTCGGTATGGCGGCGGTGGGTCTGTCTCTAGGCCGCCGACTGCGCCGGATGGCTCGAGTTGATGAGTCTTCGCCTGTCTACGACCTTCTCATTGGTCTCTTGGTGCTGTTTCCTGGGGGCTTGATTCCTTACCTGGGTTGGATCGTAGCCGGTATCTCGGCGTCTTTGGGATTTGGCGCTATCCTCGTCACCAAGATGGGGAACCGGGATAGCTGGTCAGTGAAGGCATTGGAGGAGAAATGGGAATAAGTAAATTGCTGTTCATTTTCAGGCTGCCAAAGAGACTGCTCTTGCCCTTGTTAGCCGCTTTGGTTATAGGCGGCAGCTATTTGGGGTACCAACGGGTGTTCGCCAGCCGCAATGGTGAGGTTGAAAAGTTCCAAACTGTAGATGTGGCAAGGGATACTATAGTGGCCAGAGTGAGCGCATCGGGGCCAACCAAGCCCCTTAGAAGCGCCGACCTCTCCTTCCGGAGTGGTGGCTGGGTCAAGGAAGTTCTGGTTAGCGTCGGGGACAAGGTTGCCCAGGGCCAGCCCCTAGCAACTCTTGAGGCACGCGACCTGGAGCTGGCGGTGAAGAGGGCCGAAGCAAATCTGGCCATAGCTAAAGCTAGACTCGCATCCGTCGTGGCTGGGGGGCGGTCGGAGGACATACGATCGGCCGGGGCGTCTCTAGAGTCAGCGCGAGCGAAACTTGATGATCTAAAGGCGGGGCCTAAGGCCGACGAGCTTGCCATCGCTCAGGCGGCTGTGGACAACGCTAAGTCTAATTTAAAGACCGCCAGGATCAAGTTGGACAGCCTGTTAAATCCAACACCGGAGGATTTGGCCTCGGCCCAGGCATCCCTGGACTCTGTCCGGGCGACCCTGGAGAGCGCCCAGGCCAGGCTGGAGCTGCTAACCAACCCCCGTTCTACCGACCTTATCGTTTCCCAGGCGCGGCTGGATTCGGCGAAGGCCAGCCTTAAAAGCGCTCAATCGAAACTGGAAGAGCTTTTGGCGGGAGCGACGGTGGCCGAGCTGGCCTCTGCGGAGGCTTTGGTAGAGGCCGCTCGAATAAGGCTGACCAACGCGAAAGTGGATATGGACCAGCTAAGGACACAACTGAACGATGAGAAAGTCAAAAACATAATCGATGCTTGCA
>JAENIT010000200.1 GCA_016844365.1 Dehalococcoidia bacterium | reverse complement strand
TATCGAGTCGCTTCGACTGGCTCTAATCGCTGTAACAGTTGCGCTGGCCGCGACGACGGTATTCCTGGGCTGGCGCTTTAGAGAAAGGATGTGATGAGGGCATGGATCAGACACGATTTCTACCGTGCGTCTGATACCAAAGTTGAGCACCCAGCGCAAAAGGAGGCGCGATAAATGAGAAGAGTATGGATAGCAGCAGCATTAGCCCTACCAGGAGTCATGGTCATAGGCGGCATCGGCCTACTGGCCTTTCTACTCTCGGAAGCGCGAACCCCGGGATCTGGGACCGCGGCTATTCCTGGAGTGAGCGGAGTCGTTGCGGCAGCAGGTGGTTCCTCCGGACCATCCATCATAACCACTGGTCAGGCCGCCGGCATCAGCGTTAGCGGCGAAGGAGTCGCCACCGTGGTCCCGGACGTCGCCATCATCGATCTGGGAGTGGAGGCCTCAGCGCCAACCGTAGCCGAGGCTCGGGACAAAGGGGCCAAAGCCATGGAGGCCCTGCAAACCGCTCTTAAGGCCAAGGGGGTGGACAGCAAGGACATCAAGACCGTTCACTTCAACATCCACCCAGATCGGCGATACGACAAGATACAGGAGCAAGAGACGACCGTTGGCTTCAAGGTGGTAAATCTTGTCACCGTAAAGGTGCGCAAGGTAGACGACGCTGGCCCCATCATCGACGCGGTTGTGAATTCGGGCGGCAACCTGGTAATAGTCAGCGGGGTCCGCTTCACCCTGGATGATCCCAAGAAGCTCGTGGAGGGCTTGAGGGTGCAGGCCATGAACGAAGCCAAGAGCAAAGCTGAGCACCTGGCCAAGCTCTCGGGGGTCACTCTGGGTAAGCCGATCTATATAGCGGAGGGCGCTGGAGGGACTATAGGTCTGGAGCGATTTAGCATGGGTAAGGGGGGAGACGGGTCTCTGGCCGCTGCAACTCCCGTAGAGCCTGGGGAAACCCAGGTGCGGCTAAGTCTCCAGGTGGTGTACGCCATACAGTGAGGGCTGGCCAGCTAACCCTATATCGGGTGGGGGTCAGTCCTTCTCAGGGAAGGATCGGCCCTCCCCTCCGACTTGTCGGAGTCCGCACGGCGGACTAGCCCCTCCCTGCGAGGGAGGGGAGAGCAACATAGTTGAAAAGAGCCGCACATAGGTTGTATGATGAAATTACCCGGCGTGCCCCTGTAGCTCAGTGGATAGAGCACCGGCCTCCGGAGCCGGTGGCGAGCGTTCGAGTCGCTCCAGGGGTACCAAATTAGACCGAAGTTGGACATTGGCTCCCCAACAGTAGGTGAGCCGATTTTAAGTATTAGACAGGATGGTTGCACTAGATCATGAGTCAGGCTAGGCATTCCAGGAGGGAGTCGGCCCGCCATCAGGCAGCTCTTAAAAGGCGAGAGGCCCTGCTGGCGGCAGCAGGTCACCTCAAGAAGGATCCGTGGTATCGGCGCTGGTTGCCCTTTTGGGGCGGCAAGGGGCGGATTCTGGCTTTTATTGCCGCCTCGGCCATGGTTGTGTTCATTGGGTTCCCCGTATTCCAACCCGGAGGTATATTCCCCGCCAACACTCAGCCCACCCCCAGCCCTGAAGCCCAGGAGACTTCGATTGTTAGGAGCTACGACAAGCCCCCCGTCGGCCAGATAGCTCTCAGCAACACCTTTTACGCCACCGTAGAGACCGATAAGGGTAATTTGAGGATAAGATTGGAACCGAAGAAGGCTCCGGAAACCGTGAACAGCTTCGTTTTCCTAGCTCGAAATCGCTTCTACGACGGCCTGACCTTTCACAGAGTCATCCCTGGCTTCATGGCCCAGGGCGGAGACCCCAACGGCGACGGCACCGGCGGGCCCGGTTACAACTTCCCCGATGAAAAGAACGACCTCAAGTTTGATGGCCCCGGTATTCTGGCGATGGCCAACGCCGGACCCGACACCAACGGCAGCCAGTTCTTTATCACCTACGCTCCTCAGCCCCAACTGGATGGGGCACACACCATCTTTGGCAAGGTGGTGGAGGGTATGGATGTCCTGGAGAAGTTGGCTCCCAGAGACCCCTCTCAAACCCTCGACTTTTCCGGGGATGTAATCCGAAAAATAACTATCAGGGAATTCAAAGAGGACCAGGAGTAGCCATAAATCAAGAGGCGGGACTATAAGTGCACACTGTAGGGGTGGACATCGTGGAGATTCAGCGGATAGAGGAAGCCATAGCTCGCTGGGGGGACCGCTTTCTTCACAGGGTATACACAGAGCGAGAGATACGGTTCTGCCGCGGCCGAGTGCCGGAGCTGGCAGCCCGCTTTGCCGCCAAAGAAGCAGTGATGAAGGCCCTGGGCACAGGCGTCAGAGGCGTGGGCTGGAGGGACATAGAGGTCCTGCCCATGCGCGGCGGCAAGCCCATGGTCTTCCTCCACGGGCGGGCCCAAAAACGGTCCGACTCCCTGGGGCTGGACGAGATGGCCATAAGCCTCACCCATTCCAAAGATTTTGCAATCGCCTCTGTGGTAAGCGGACCAG
>JAENIT010000199.1 GCA_016844365.1 Dehalococcoidia bacterium | reverse complement strand
AGCCGGCCTGAAGATAGCGCAAGAGCTGGGCATGGTGGATCACATCGGTATTTCGTCTCATAATCTAAATGTCTTGGAGAAGGCGATCACCTGTGGGGAGTTTGATACGGTGATGCTTGACTACTCGGCCTTCTATCTAGAAACGGAGCGGCTAATAGCTCTAGCCAAGGAAAGAGATGTTGGGATTATCGTGATGAGGCCCTTGGGTGGCTCCGGGCGCACAAGCGCTATCGGAAGTCTAATGAAAGCCTCGGCGGGTGAGTATCCCCTAACCCCAAGGATACTATTGAGGTATGTCTTATCCAATCCCGATATATCTGTGGCCATTCCAGGGGTTAGATATCCATCCAGGGTCAGGGAGAATGTGGAACTTGCCCTGACCTACCAACCCCTCGACGAATCCCGTAAAAGGGAATGTGAGGCAGAAGCCAGGCTGTTATTCTAGCGTGCAGGGACAACAACAAAAAGAGCGACCGTACGCGTGAAACGGATAGGGGCTACTTTAGCCGAAAATAGAGCGGGGCCTTGTGTGGCCCCGCTCTCGCATATTCAAAGCTCCCCTTGAATCAGTTTTACTTGGCTGGACCGCTTATAGGGGTGAATGGCCAGGTTCCCGGATTGGGCAAGCCTTTCAGGGCTTCGCGACGTTCTGCGTTGGTCCGCGGGTTTCGTACCACCTCCGGATCCCACGTGCGCTTGAGAGCGTCCACCACGTTGTGAGCGCTTCGCCCTATCTTGTCAATCTCGATCTCGCCCACATCGCCGTCCTGGAGTGGGCCCAGGTTGCCGTGATTCGTCCCGGCCATAATTATGTCTCCCGGCTTCAAGGACATAACATGGGATAGGGACGCAACCATGTAGGCGACAGTGTGCTCCATATCACTGGTGTTGTAGTTCTGCCGAAGCTTCCCGTTTACCCAGTAGCGTATCTGGAGGGTATTGGGATCTTTGATCTCATCCGCCGTTGTGATGGCAGGGCCAAGAGGGAGGAAGGTGTCAAAACACTTGCCGTACTGCCCGGGCAGCTCGGACTCACCCTCCGATGGAGCGCGCGCGGAGACGTCCACGCCCGCCGTGTAGCCAAAGACATGGTCCAGGGCCTCAGCCTCCGTCACGTTCTTCGCCGTCTGGCCCATGACGATGACCAGTTCAGCCTCATGATTGAAGATTACGGGCCGGAAGCTGGGAAGCACAACGGTATCGCCGGGGCCTATAACAGCATCAGGCGACTTGAAAAAGGTCTGCATGGGCCGCATCGGCGTAATCTTCACGCCCTCCATGAAGTTACCTCGACCACAGAGCACCTTCCCCGGCCGAGGCACCGGTACCCGCAGTCGCACTGAACTCATTGGTATCACCGTTCCATCTTCCTGGAGCTGGTCCAGTCTTGGGCGAAGGAACTGCCAATTGATGATGATGTTCTCCAGAGTGAGCTGGGGTGAGCCTCCTTGGAGCCCACTCACGGCGCTTGTGATGTCCACCACGCCGTTGTCTTTGAGGATGCAGGGGCGGAAATCATTGTAGAACCCGATCTTCACTCTATACCTCCTTCACGTTCGGGTGTTTATCTGGGGCTTAACCCAGGCTCAATATACTATCGTTGGCCTCTGGATGCAAGGGTTTTTTAAGATTCGTACACCACGAAAGTAGGAGCGACAAAACTTGTCGCGGGCGCTGTAAAAGCGAGGCCAAGTAACCAACAAACGCACTGAAAGGGAGGAATCGCCAGATACTGTAATCCTTCTGTTAACGACGTTCCCTACGCGCCAGTTAGCTGCTCGTTTATGTCCTTGAGGAATCTCTCGATCTCTGGGGAAAGGGGAGCGGGTTCATTGATAGCAGAGGGCGAGGCTGATTGAGCGTCATAATCTTCCTCCAGGTGCTCGATCAGGGATTTAACATCGGGATACTTCTCTATCTCGGCGCTGATCCTGCGGTACTGCTCGTCACCCCGCGATTTGTCAAAAGACATGGTATCAACAAGCATCGTCGGCAAGTTGTATACTTCGGAAATTACTCCCAGTAGCTGCGCTGCCCCGGTGAAGTCCTCTTCTAGCCGAGCATAATAGGGCAGACGTACTGACAGAGACATGGTCTCTATCCCCGCCTGTGCTATGCCTTCCGTAACCAGATTCATGATGGACGTAGGCCCTTGATAACGGCCGCGCCGGGACACCAACTCGCCCGTCTTGCGGTCAACCTGCATCCCCCCAATGGACTGGCTGACGAGAAGGGGACGGGTATGCGGCACCGCGCCGTAGGATGCACCCACTCTGCAGTATCGTCTAACTCCTAGCATCTTTATCAGTTCCAGAATTGACTTAATGTATTCTTCAGCAGCGGCGTGGGGCTCCATTATGTGGAAGAAGAGTAGGTCGGGTCCATCCGGACGCTGAGCGTAGCTCACGGTGCTGTTAGGCGCTGTATTCACTCGCTGTTCGTTCACAAATTTAGTCGTCGGACGGTATCTGGTGAAATCGAAAAAGTCACCCGGCCTAGCCAACTTAGCCAGCTCCCTG
>JAENIT010000027.1 GCA_016844365.1 Dehalococcoidia bacterium | reverse complement strand
CACTGGAGCTGCTGCGGCGAGCTAAAGAGATGGACGGCGGCATCCTCACCAAGTCGGGGATCATTGTGGGCATGGGTGAGACCTGGGAGGAGCTTCTGGAGACCATGGCCGACCTGCGCTCTGTCTCCTGCGACCTCCTCACCATCGGCCAGTACCTCCGGCCCTCGAAGGACCACCTGCCCATCGACCGCTACTACACGCCGGAGGAGTTCCATCGGCTGAAGGAAGAGGGGTTGCGCCTGGGCTTCAGGAACGTGCAGTCGGGGCCTATGGTGCGCAGCTCATACCACGCCTGGGAGCAGGCTAAAGCCATTGGTTCTTCAGATTAGGGTAAAAGCGAGGATTCGAAAATTGGCGACGGAATCGGCAACAGTAAGGGCTCAATCCGTTAAGAGAGGCGGCATTTTCTACGGCTACTGGGTGGTGGTGGCCGGCGCCGCCCTGGCGGCCATCAACGGTGGCCTCTACTTCTACGGATTCAGCGCCTTCTTTAAGCCCGTCATAGCTGAGTTGGGCACCACCAGGGCAGTCCTCTCTGGAGCCTTCTCTTTGGCGCGGTTGGAGGGCGGTTTAATAGGTCCCATTGAAGGCTGGCTTATAGACAAGTTCGGTCCCAGGAAGGTGCTGTTTGCAGGAATCCCCCTCCTGGCCATCGGCTTCTTCCTTATGAGCGGTGTTAACTCCGTTCTGATGTTTTACATAGTTTTTGTGCTGTTTCTCTCCTTAGGAAGCGCCTTGGGCGCAATCGCTCCCGTTTCCACAGCAGTGGCCAACTGGTTCGACAAGAAACGCGGCACCATGCTGGGCCTTCTCCTCGCCGGTGTGGGGGTAGGCAGCGGACTTGTGCCCGGGGTCACCATGCTCATAACCCTGGTAGGCTGGCGGAATGCCTCATGGATTCTGGGAGTCGTTGTGCTGGTTACGGGCATCCCTCTGGCTGCTGTAATCCGCCACAAGCCAGAGCAGTACGGCTACTACCCCGACAACGAAGCCCCCAGGGATAGAGGTGAGCCTGAAGAGGGTAGAGATTCTTCATCGCCGGGGGGAAAAGGGGCAGCGGATAAAGATGGCCTAACGACACGCGAGGCCCTTCGTACCCCTGCCTTTTGGTTGATGGCTTTCAGCTTTGCTCTACGGGTGGGGGTTTCTAGCTCCGTGGCTCTGCACTTCATCCCCTTCCTCACCGACATAGGTTTCAGCCTGAATGCGGCTGGGTTGATGGTTAGTGTGATGGGAATGCTAGGCATCGTGGGCAGGCTGGGCTTCGGCTGGCTTGGAGATAAGTTCCCTAAGCGGTACGTGGTGGCTGGAGGGTTGCTATCCATGGCTCTGGGGATGGTTATCCTGGCCTTCTCCACCAGCCTCTGGCATGTGCTCGTGGCCCTTCTCGTCTACGCCCCCTCCTATGGCGGCCTGGCAACCATGATGTTCGCCATGAGAGCCGAGTATTTCGGAAGAAAATCCTTCGCCACGATCCAGGGGTTTATGGGGACAGTAATGGCCTTGGGCACTATATCAGGGCCCATCTACGCCGGCTGGGTTTTCGATGTGACCAACAGCTACCGTATTGCTTTCTTGACCTTCGCCGTGGCCACCTTTCTGGCAATCTTCTTGATTTTGGCGGCCCGAAAGCCCCTGGCTATCCCCTCGGACACAGCGGGGGCGGCTTAACCCCCATGTGGTATAAGAATACCTAACGAATTGCCCGCAAAGGAGGAATAGGCTATGGCTTATGAGATGATCCACGTCGAAGAAGATGAGGGAGTGCTCATCGTCACCCTGGACGACCCCCAGACCAGAAACTCTCTGGGGCCCCAGATGAACAAGGAGCTGACCCAGGAGCTAGATCGGTTCGAGAACAGCGCCTCTCTGCGGGTGTTTGTGCTCACCGGGAAGGATCCTGCCTTCTGCTCAGGAGCTAATGTGCGGGGCTTCGCCCGGCGTATCGATGAGTCAGAGCAGGGGACGGAGGATGCAGGCCCGCCGCCGCCTACGCCACCGTGGGAGCTGATGGACCCTTTGATGCCCTATCGCGAGCGGGGCCCCAACCAGATCATCATGCGCTTCCACCATCTGCAAAAGCCCTCCATAGCGGCGGTCAACGGCTACGCCATGGGCATCGGATGCGGATTGGCCCTCTCCTGCGATATGCGGATCGCCTCGGATAAGGCGGGCTTCTGCGAGGCCTTCATCCGCAATGGACTCATCCCCGCCGACGGCAGTGCCTGGCAGCTTCCGCGACTCATCGGCCTCGGCAGGACTCTGGAGCTCCAGTACACCGGCGACATCGTCGATGGCGCTGAAGCCTACCGTATCGGCATGGCGAATCGGGTGGTCCCCCACGATCAGCTAATGGGCGCCACCCTGGAGTTCGCCAAGAGGCTGGCCAGCGGCCCCACCTACTCCATGGGGTTAATCAAGCGCCTGGTGCAGGAGTCCCTCCACATGGACTTGAAAGAGAGCCTGATCCTGGCGGGCCGCGCCCAGGATATTGCCCGTGGCACCGATGACCACAAAGAGGGGGTGCGGGCCTTCCTGGAGAAGAGAAAGCCGGCCTTCAAGGGACGATAAGAGTGGCCGTAGGGGCGTATGTCTCATCCGCGTAGCGCCGATTGTCCCAATCGGCGCTACGCGCTACGATTGAGGCAAACCACGCTGAAATATTTTATCCGCAGCAAGTGCCTCTACGTGGTATGACCAACTCGGAAGCGTACGATTGGGAGGTATAAGTGGCCCATAATTGGCTCCTGGTGAGGCTGGGGCTTGTAGACTACCTCGAAGCCTGGGGGTTGCAGCAGCGGCTCCTTAAGGCTCGGCAAGAGGAGCGGATAGATGATGTGCTGCTCTTGTTGCAGCATCCCCATGTCTACACCCTGGGCCGCCGGGCCCGGCCCGAGCACGTTCTGATCCCTCAGGACGAGTTAGCTCGTAGGGGTGTGGCACTGTACTCGGTGGACCGTGGCGGAGACGTCACCTACCACGGCCCCGGACAGATAGTCGGCTATCCCATCCTGAACCTGAGGCATCGTGGGCTGGATGTGCACCGTTACATTCGTGGCCTGGAAGAGGCTCTCATCGGCACTATGAGCGATCTGGGAATCGAGGTCCATCGGGATCTTCGACACACCGGCGTCTGGGTTGGAGAGGAGAAGATCGCGGCCATTGGGGTGCGGGTGAGCCGGGGCGTTACCATGCACGGCTTTGCCCTGAACGTCAACACCGATTTATCCTACTTCGACCACATAGTGCCTTGCGGAATAGAGGACAGGGGCGTAACCTCCGTTGCCAGCATCCTGGGGCATCATGTAGAATTAGACTTGGCAGAGGGGCTAGTGGCCGAAAATATGGCCCAGGTGTACGGCGGAAAGATGGTAGAGGTTGACTTAGCCGAGGTTGAGTTATCCTTGACTGCTGTGGCTTTAACGAGCTAACGGGATTGCGATGTTGTTACAAAGTCTTGAGAGTTTGGAACAACGAGGTCTTACGTAACCCACAAGGTGTTTTGGAGAGAATCCTGGAGGCATTGCTGTGGAGCGGTGTCACCCTCACCCTACCCTCTCCCATCGAGGGAGAGGAGGATAAATAGTCCTCCCTCCCCTTGTGGGAGGGAGTTAGAGGGAGGGATTGCACGAAGGGTGCCTGGGCTTATAACAGTTCGGGGTGTAGCTCAGTTTGGCAGAGCGCTTGGTTTGGGACCAAGAGGCCGGCGGTTCGAGTCCGCCCACCCCGACCAGTCGAAATATACGCCCTCACATAGAAAAGAGGTGAAAAATCCGATGTCAACAGAAGAAAACAAGGCCATAGCTATCAACTATTATAAGGAGCAAGACCGACTCAAGGGGAAACTATCAGAGGCGCTAACTGCCCCTAACTATAACGCCTACATCAATGGGGGCCAGCCGATCACCCGCGATGGCCACGAGGAGATGGCTGCGATGTTCTGGGCTGCCTTTCCCGACATTAATCAAACCGTTGAGGAAACGGTTGCTGAAGGGGACAAAGTTGCAGTTCGTTTTACATTGCGGGCAACACACGCTGGCGACTTCATGGGTACTCCTCCCACTGGAAAGCGGATAGCAGTTTCAGGGATGGGTATATTGCGCATCGTTGATGGCAAGGTCACAGAGATCCGGGAGGAGTTCGACGAGATGGGTCTGATGGTGCAAATCGGCGCCATCCCTATGCCGGGGTAGCACGAGAATTCACCGGCAAGAGAACGGGGCGGCGTGCTAAAGGATCACAAACCTGAGGTGAAGGTCGGCGGTTCGAGTCCGCCCACCCCGACCAAATAACACCGCACTGATTCCTGGAAGGCACCTTTCCCCTCTGATGTTCCCAGAGGTTTCAACTATGAGCAGCATATCGGAAGACGGGCCACCATACAATTCCCACCGGAGCGATGAATCGGCTACCCAAGAGGACGTTATTGCGGCAAAAAGACCCCATTCTTGATAGCATCGGCAACACTCCACTGGTTGAGCTTCGTAACCTGAGCCCTAAACCCGGAGTCCGCATGTATGCGAAGCTGGAGGGCATGAACCCCTCGGGAAGCATCAAGGACCGTATCGCTAAATACATGATAGAGGACGCGGAAGATCGTGGGTTTCTTAAGCCTGGGATGACCATCGTGGAGGCGAGCACCGGGAACACAGGGATAGCGCTGTCCCTGGTGGGTCGGCGGAAGGGCTACGAGGTGGTAGTGGTTGTGCCCGGTAATGCCATCCCAGAGATAAAAGAGCTGTTGCAGGCCCATGGAGCGAAAGTCATCTGGGGGCCTCCTGACCAGGGGACATCGGGGGCCCGTCGTCTTGCCCAAACGCTAGCTTCGCAGAATGATTGGTACATGCTGGACCAGTTCGGCAATCCCGCCAACATAAAGGCCCATTACGAGACTACGGGGGTGGAGATCCTCCAGGATCTCCCGGATGTTGATGTGTTTGTGGCTGGCTTGGGGACCGGAGGCACAGTTACCGGCGTAGGGCGACGGCTAAAGGAGCATAATCCAGAGGTGAAGGTAGTAGCCGTAGAGCCCCATCAGGGGAGCCTTATCCAGGGGATCAAGAGCCTCGATGACGGCTTTATCCCCCCGATACTTGATCTAACAGTGCTTGACGCCAAGTACCTGGTGTACGCCAAGGAGGCCTTCGAGTGGACTCGAGAGATAGCGCACCAAGAAGGTATCTTCACCGGCCTCTCCTCTGGGGCTGTGTTGAAGGGAGCTATGCGCTGGGCTCAGGAGCACATGGACCAGGGGAACATAGTCGTGCTTTTTGCGGATAGTGGATGGAAGTACCTGAGCACTGGGGTCTGGTCCGCTCCCAAGGAGGAAGCCTGGGAGGATTTGGACGACATCCTGTGGTGGTAGTTGTAGTATAGAGTTTTCGCACGGTATGAGTCAGCCGGGGGAAGGGACATGAGTAATCCTATTCGTGACGCCCAGAGTTTGGGCCAGTCTATCTGGTACGACAACGTCAGCCGAGGGCTTTTGTCTTCGGGGGAACTTGACCGGCTCATCGAGTTAGGGGTTAGAGGGGTGACCTCCAACCCCACCATCTTCGAGAGGTCTATTGGCGGCAGCGCCGATTACGACGAGGCGCTGGAAACGCTAGCCAGAGCCGGCACTAGCATCAGAGACATCTACGAGGCCTTGGTTCTGGCAGACATCCGGGCCGCTGCGGACGCGCTTCATCCCATATATCAAGACTCCAGTGGCCTCGACGGTTACGTCAGTCTGGAGGTTAGCCCTGCTTTGGCTCAGGATACCGAGGGCACCATCGACGAGGCCAAGAGGCTCTTCGCCGAGCTGGGTCGCCCCAACGTGATGATCAAGGTTCCGGCTACTCCCCAGGGGATACCCGCTGTTCGGAGCCTTATTAGCCAGGGAGTCAACGTAAACGTTACTCTCATCTTCTCATTGGAGATGTATAGGCAAGTCATGGAGGCGTATATAGAGGGTCTGGAAGAGCTGGCGCGAAGGGGCGGCGACTTGAGTCGGGTAGCGTCGGTGGCCTCTTTCTTCGTCAGTCGCGTGGACACGCTGGTGGACGCCCTTCTGGAGGAGAAAGTCCGTCACGGCGATCCCAATGCTCAGGAGCTTATGGGTAAGGCGGCTGTGGCCAACGCTAAGCTGGCCTACCAGTCCTGCAAGGAGGTGTTCGGCACGGAGCGGTTCGCTACGTTAGAAGCTATGGGTGGAAGGTTGCAGCGACCTCTGTGGGCCAGCACCAGCACCAAGAATCCTGCCTACAGCGATCTTCTGTATGTTGAACCCCTGATAGGCCCTAACACAGTCAACACCGTGCCGGACGCTACCCTCGAAGCCATGTTAGCTCACGGAACTGCGGCCTCCACCCTGGAGCAAGGCGTAGATGATGCACAGGCCGACATAAAAGCCTTGGAAGAGGCCGGTATCAGCATGGCCCAGGTGACGGCAAAACTACTGGCCGATGGCGTCAAAGCCTTCGCTGACTCCTACGATAAGCTCCTGGTCAACATCGCCGAGAAGCGCGAGGTGCTTCTGTCTCAGTCGAGAGACCATACCGCAGCAGCTACTAAGGAGAGCTAAAAGCTCGTGGACGAAACCCTGCAAAATGCTCAGGACGAAGCTCTTCGACAGGCTCAGGACGAAGCCATGCAAGAGCTTCAGCGCCAGGATTTCGTAGGGCGTATCTGGAAGCGGGACCATACCTTATGGAAAGATGACCCCAGAGAGATCGCCAACCGTCTGGGGTGGCTTGATGTTGCTGCTCAGATGACCCCTCTAGCGCCAGACCTGGAGTCCTTTGCTCGGGAAGTCAAGGAGGAGGGGGTTCGCCACATCGTGCTGTTGGGCATGGGTGGAAGCAGCCTCGGCCCTGCGGTCCTGCGAGGGGCTTTTGGTAGCGCCGCCGGCTATCCTGAGCTGGTAGTCTTGGACTCCACACTCCCCGACGTAGTGGCCGCGGTGGAGAGGTCTTTAGACCTGACTCGCACCGTATTCCTGGTCTCCTCTAAGTCCGGCGATACCATTGAGAGCATTTCTCTGTACAGATACTTTAGGAGTCTGCTGGACAAGGCGATAGGGGTGAGCCAGGCGGGGAAGAACTTTGTAGCAATCACTGATCCCGGGAGTCCTCTGGTGGCCCTGGCGGAAGAGCGCGGGTTCAGGCGTGTCTTCCTCAACCCGCCAGACATCGGTGGGCGATATTCAGTCCTCTCATACTTCGGCCTGGCGCCCGCGGCCCTGATGGACGTTAACATTCGGGAGATGCTGGACCGCGCGAAGGAGATGGGAGACCGGTGCCGCTCCGTAGATATCCACAACAATCCCGGGCTGTGGCTGGGAGCAGCTATTGGCGCAATGGCGCGACAGTGTCGT
>JAENIT010000026.1 GCA_016844365.1 Dehalococcoidia bacterium | reverse complement strand
GAGGAGACTATAAATGAAACTACTACCTGAGATCTATTCGGCGCTTACCACTCTGGCGCGTCACCGCTTGCTAGTTCGTGTTGCCATAATGGCTGCGGCTCTGGCCATCGGCGTGATCGGCGGTGAGGGCTTGACCTTCGCTGGCGAGGACGAGGGCGAGTAATAGGTCGACTTTGTATCTTAGCATTCGTGGCGCTATGCGCGGCATGATGTAGGGGATCCTATTCCGGGTGGTGGGCAAGGCTGAGTAGCCCTTTTGTGAGGCGTTACAGCGTTGCCCACCACTTATTATTCTTACTCAGGAGATGCGATGATGGCGTATGAAGCCTTACAGCTTGTCATCGGTTTAGCCCTAATTGACCTTGAATTTCGAGAGATGCTTCTGAACGAGCGCGCTAAGGCCATTGTTGGCCTGCCTCTAAATGAGGAAGAGGCGGCAGTTATATTGTCAATTAAGGCCACGACCTTGAAGGAGTTCTCCATTAAGTTGGACAGGTGGATCGACCAGAAAGCGAGAGCCACTGGAGCAAGACCGATGAGCTTTGCGGCCTTTGACTGATATTAGCCGTTGCTTATCGGCAAATATTATCAGGGATTAGGTGTCCGCCATGTCCCGACAGGTCGGGACTCCGTGCGCGGAGAGGTTCAGGCCGTGAATTGCGGTCCGAGACTCCAGACAACTACTGAACTAATAATTTACCCTAGTACACGAGGGACCTTTGGAAAGAGATCTGCAACTAGGACCGAAGGACACCGAGTTCGGCCTCGTTCTTATGATGGCCAGGGCTGCCGAAGCCAAGGATCCTACAATGGGGGATCACTTGAGGAACGTCTCCAAATACACCTTCGCCTTAGCGCGGTCTTTGGGAATTCAAGAGGCCCAGGCTAAAGAGTTGGCACAGGCTTCTATGCTCCATGACATCGGGAAGTTAATGGTTCCAGATCGGATACTCCAAAAACCGAGGCCTCTAACTAAGAAAGAGTGGGTCGTCATCCGTCGCCACCCAGAAGAGGGAGTAAGGATGCTGGGAAACAGCCCGTCCCTCAGCTTGGCCAGGGAGGTTGTCCGCTGGCACCACGAGAAAATGGATGGCTCCGGTTACCCTGATGGCTTGAAGAAGGACCATATCCCTCTTCACGTAGCTATCGTTACTGTCGCTGACGTCTACGATGCTCTTACGAGCTTCCGCCCCTACAAGATAGCGTGGCCTGTAGAAAAAGCCGCAGAGGAGTTGCGACGACTCCGTGGACGAAAGTTTCATCCAGAGGTGGTGGACTGCTTCGTGACCCTGCTGGAGCAGGGACATTTTTCGGACGTGGACCTACGTGGGGTGCCGCAGGGAACGTAAAACGAGATCGCTTAAGCGTTAAGGCCTCCTCCGCTCATGGTTCGACAGGCCTGTCCGGAGTCTGTTGAAGGACTCACCACGAACGGGGGAGGCGCACCATGACCGGCCACACCAACCGTTCGTCCTGTCCGACTTGTCGGACTCTCCGTACACGGAGTCCGCTTCGCGGACCGCTTACGCGGAGAGCTTGTCGAAGGAGACTTGCCCTCTCATTAATAGCTCAGGTCTCTCAGTCTTACTTCATAAGCCCCACCTGGACGTTGCGGAAGCGGGCGGGAGCGGCCCCGTGGCCGGTGTGGCCCGTCTGCCCCGGCTGTCCCTTGCCGCAGTTGGGCGTCCCCCAGACCACCCAGTCCTTGCCGCCGCAGATGGCGTCGCAGCTACCCCAGAACTGAGGGGTGATGCCCGTGTAGGTGGCGTTCTTGAGCATCGCCCCTAGCTTCCCGTTCTTGATCTCCCAGGCGATCTCCGTTCCGAACTGGAAGTTGAGGCGCTTGTCGTCGATGCTCCAACTGCGATTGGTCTGCATGTAGATGCCGTCATCGGTGTCGGCGATGAGGTCCTCCAAGCGCCCGGCGCCCGGCTCCAGGTTCACGTTGGTCATGCGGATAAGAGGGATGCGGTTCCAGCCGTCGGCCCGGGCGGTGCCGTTGCTCCTCTGCCCGATGGTTGCAGCGGTCTCTCGGGATGTCATATAGCCGACGAAAAGCCCGTTCCTAACGATGGGCGTGGACTGGGCTGGCACCCCCTCGTCATCGTAGCCGAAGGTTCCGAGGCCGCCAGGGATTGTGGCGTCGGCGGTGATGCTCACAGCGTCTGAGCCGTAGCGGAAGGAGCCCAGCTTCTCCAGGGTGAGGAAGCTGGTGCCGGCGAAGGAGGCCTCCATCCCCAGGACGCGGTCCAGCTCCACGGCGTGGCCGCAGCTTTCGTGGATCTGGAGGGCCGTCTGGGAGCCGTCCAGGATAACGGTGGTGTAGCCCGAGGGGCAGGGTTTGGCCGTGAGCAGGGCCACCGCCTCCTCCGCGATGCGCTGGGCGTTGCCTCGCAGGTCCCATCGCTCGATGAACTCCCAGCCCTCGGTGCCCTGGTGGCGGCCCACGCTGTTGGGGTAGCTGCGCCGCTGCACTTCGTTCTCCCCCAGCGCGGTGGCGTCGAGGCCGCAGCCGGTCTCGATAAGCTCCTGCTCGATGTAGCTGCCCTCGGTGCTGTCGAAGGTTTTGGTCTCCTTCATCACCTCGATGTTCCCCTTGGCGACGGCGATGCCTCGGACGCCCTGCATGGTATTCACCGAGTCCAAGAGGAGGACGATCCGATCCTCCAGGGAGACCGAGAAGGGATCGATCACCACCGGAGTGCGGTAGGTGGCGACGATGGGCTGCGAGGGGCCGATGTCCACGGGCTTGGGCTGGAGAGTGGCCGAGGCTTTGGCGATCCTGACGGCCAGCGCGGCCACGCGGTCTATCTCCGGGCCGCTGAGGATGGCGCTGCTGGCGAATCCCCAAGCGCCGTCGGCGATGACCCGCACCCCGAAGCCGTAGCTATCCCTGTCCTTCAGCGACTCCACGATGCCGTTCTTCACCGCCACGCTCTGCACCTGCCGCCGCACGATGCGGATGTCGGCGTAGGTGGCCCCATATACCTTGGCTGTATCCAGGGCTCTATCGGTGTATTCTTTCATGGGATCCTCCTTAATCGCTGCCGGCGTAGACCTCTATGACGGATCTCTGCCCCGGCTTTGCAGAAACGAATCGGTTGCAATTATCTCGTACTATAAACTGTTTTCCAACGACTCTTGAGCATAGAAGATAACAATGGAATCGCTCCGCCAAGCAGTCCGGCCACGGGCCAAAGCTGAACGTGCCAGGGGGAGTGCTGGACGGTCACGATAAACACAATGAGCGTGAGAGGAAAACACGCCATAAAGAGAAAAGCGGCTAAAGAGCTCAGGAGACCCGCCACTGCCCTGTGATGTGAGGCGGTATGTCCAGCGGCGTATCCGCCAACAAAGGGAGCTATTAGAGCCAGATCGTAGTATCGGAGCCAGGGAGCAACGATAACTAAGATTCCGAAGGCTGTAAAAGCGGTGATGCAGCCCCCTAGAAGGATCGCTGAAACAAACCCTGGAATCAGTATTCGATTCCCAGAGCCACCTTGGTGGTCGCGGCTCAATAAGACACCGCACATTTGGCATCTTAGATCATGGGCAAAGGTCGGACTTCCGCAGTTAAGACAGATCATGCTCTTGACCTCGTAACGCCCCAGCCACTACAATGGATGAGGATTTATAAGGAGGCGAACTATTGATGCCAGTATATGAATACTACTGTCCCACCTGCAAGTCCAGCTTCGAGGCGCTGCGCAACATAAGCCAGTACGACAGCCCTATGGTGTGCCCCTCCGGCCACGAGGAGACTCGGAAGATGTTATCCACGGTGGCCGTCCTCACGGCCCGCGGGGGCAGCTTTGAGGACATGGCTGGCGGCTGCGCTTGCGGTGGCGCTTGTGCCTGCGGCGGGCACTAAGGTCTGGTCAAGCTGTCATTCTGGGGAATCCTTCGATCATGCTCAGAGCCTACCCCGAGCCTACCGAAGGGGTAAACTCCGCGACGAAGAGTCTCTCTTGCGATGAGATTGTTCTCTCAGGATGACCAACGAGTGATGGGCGGTTAGCTCAGTTGGAAGAGCGCTTGCTTCACACGCAAGAGGTCAGAGGTTCAAGTCCTCTACCGCCCACCATATACCTCAAAAGCTCCTTGAATCTATAACAACCTGGTAGTTTAAGGCCACTTCGATCCGTCTACCCCCGCTTGACAAAGTGCCACACAGTATAGTCAACTCTTGCTTGGACATAATCCAAGGGGATTACCAAAGACCAGGCAGCCTGGGACTCAGGAATTATGCTTTTAGTGGGGTAGAAGCCCCCAAAGTCGTTGAGGTAGATTGCCGCGCCCGTATGCACTGAGCAAAAGCTAAAGGCTCGTCAATGTTGCTGAAATCGAGGGGCAACCACTATTACAAGCCGCATACGAGATCCCAAAGGATATGTAATAAGTCATCTGCAGTTGATTGACCGACAGCAGCATACCAAGAAATATCAGCCAGGCCTCTCTTTTCACGGTGGAACGCATACCGCGGGCTAGAGAGGACGCTTCCTTCTCCCCGGGCCACCAGCGCCTTGGCGCACGTCCTCAGCGGTCTCTTCGTCGATCCCCCTCTGCCATCTTCGCTTGAGAGGGTCCTGCACTGTAAATGTGAATCCCCCGACCTCGTCTATCTCAATGCTAATGTTGTCGCCGTCTTGCATAGCGCCGAGGCCCTGGTGATTGGTCCCTGTGTACAGTATATCTCCGGGACCAAAGCTCTCAAACGAGCTGACAAATGCGATGGATTTGGCAATGGAGTGAGCCATATCGGAGGTGTTGAAATCTCCACGCAATTCGTCATTCACCGATAGGCGTATCTGTAATCTCTGTGGATCTGATACTTGGTCTTTGGTAACGATCGCAGGCCCGATCGGAGCGAAAGTCGGGAATGACTTACCGGCAGAAACTCCCCTCCAGGCCCGGAAGGCCGTCGGGCCCCCACCCTGCGCCGCAGGCATCCTAGCGGATACATCTACGCCGCATGTGTAGCCAAAGACGTAGTCCATAGCCTCATCCTCCTTAACGTCTTTACCTGCCCGTCCAAACACCAGCACCAACTCTGCCTCATGGTGAAAGATGTTGGCGTCATCAGGGGGGAGGATTACAGTGCCCCTGGGTCCAACGACGGCTTCAGAAGACTTGAGGAATCCCCACATGGGTCCTGGAGCACGGTGTCCAAACTCGGTGAAGTTGCCTCCCATGCATAAGATCTTGCCGGGCTTGGGTAGCGGAGCCTGGAACGCTACGCTGGAGAGGGGAACCACTTCGCCCTCTTGCTCGAGGCGGGATAGCTCAGCGCGAATAGCATCCATATTGGTGATGATTGCTTCCATTGCCGCCTGTCCATTGCGAACTCCCAGCTCACGAACCACGTTGCCAATGTCAACCACTCCCCTATCCTTCAGCAAGCCTGGCCTTCCGTCCTCGAACAACACGAATTTCATGGATTCCCTCCAATCTTCAGATCAGTATCGAACTCGGAGCTTGTTCGTTCATTTCTTGCTCGGCGGCAATGTCCATGAACTACGCTCCCAGTATCTCCCTGTGCCTCAACGCCCTCTCTTGGGACGGCTGCATCTTCATCTCCTGGAACTCCGATATGGCGAATTCCAGGTGCCACTGCGCCGTCGTATTCTCATCAGACTTGTGTTTCATTGGCGCCTACGCGATTCAAGACCACTTTTACTATAGACACTTCATCGGAATACGTGACTTCAATCGACTTGGTGGAGTCTCGGAAGCGTACAGCCTAGCCGAATGATAGACCTAAAACTGTAGGTTCGTCAATACGACCCGTACGTACGGGCTTACCAATCATCGTTTCGTTTGTGATACAATTAACGCGTTTCGAAGGTTTTAGACTCCCTTGACATTAAGGAGGTAAGAGATGTGGTTTAGAAGTAAAGGAGTTCTAGCGGTTGCTGTTGCGGGCCTTCTGCTCGCGGCTTGTGCCCCATCGGCGGCGCCGACGGGAGATAAGGCTGCGATAGAGACCGAGAAAGCGGCACCGGGTGCTCCAACAGGCGCTCAAGGCGCTCCCAAACGGGGGGGCACTTACGTCAATACAGCGACAGGTTCATATGCCGGGACTGATCCGGCTATGGGCCAAATGTCCTACAATGTGTGGCCCTTTGTCGGCCTGATGATGCTCAAGGTAGAGCCGGAGACCTGGAAGGTCGTGGTGGAGGGCGTTGAGTCCTGGGAGTTCACACCCGATGGTAAAGAGCTCACCCTGCATGTGCGAAAAGGCATGAAATTCCCCAACGTTCCTCCCACCAGTGGTCGAGAGGTAGAGGCCAAGGATGTGGTCTACACCCTTAAAGGGATCACCGGTCAGCTCTATCCCGACTTGCCACCCGTTCGGTTCCCTCGGAAGGCCAACCTGGAGGAGATGGTGGACGCTGTCGCGGTTGACAAGTATACGGTGAAGGTCACCCTCTCCAAGGCATCCGCCACCTTTGTTCCTGGCCTGACAGATTACCGCGGCGGTTACATCCTCCCTGAGGGGATCAGGGAGTCCTTCGGCGATATCCAATCTCTAGTGGCGCCGTCAGTAGACAAGTATGTGTCCGCTGGACCCTTCCGGTTGACCAAGTTTGTCCAGGTGACGGAGGCTACTTACGAACGCAACCCCGATTATTGGAAGAAGGGCCAGCCCTATCTGGACAAGATCCGCACGATATGGATTCCTGACCGCTCCACCTTAAATGCCGCATTCATAGCGGGACAAATCGATAGTCGCGCTACCCTCAGCGATGAGGAGCGGAGCTTCATACTCAGGTCTAGAAAGGACGCCAGGGTGCTCACCTATGCACCCGGCAGTACCTGGTACCGCTTAGCCTTCAACACCACCAGGAAACCCTTTGATGACGTTCGGGTTAGAAAGGCCATATCTCTGCTGATAGACTCCAAGCAGATAGGAGACGCCATGGTAGGAAGCTGGGAGGGCAAACCACTGTGGAAGTACCCCGGCCCCTTGCCCTGGGTATTCCCCGAAGCCATACCCCAAGAAGAGCTTTCGGCCATGCAAGTCTTAAAGGGGCCAACCCCTGAGAACGTAGCCGAGGCCAAGAGGCTCCTGAAAGAGGCGGGGTACGAGAAGGGCTTCGAGACCCAGATAATGACCCCCACTAGTGGTTCTATCAGCTACGTAGATGGCGCTCAGATAATGCAAGAGCAAATACGAAAGCATCTCCCCGAGATAAAGATCACTTTATCCCCAGTGGACAACTCCATTAACTACTCTAGATACAGTAACCCCAAGATGGACCAGTTGCTTGACCAGGCTGCTGGTGAGCTAAACGACCAGAAGCGGAATGAGTTGCTGAAGCAAGCCCAACTACTTGCCCTGGAAGATTTGCCCTATCGACCGGTTGTCCACAGGCAGGGCCAGCAAATAAGCCAACCCTGGGTGCATGGCGAGAGGCTGGGAGCTGCCACCAGTCCAAACGTATGGTTTGAAGAGATATGGCTTGACCCAATGCCCAAGCGGTAAGTCATAACGAAGGCGATGCGCTAGCATGAGAGAAGTGGCTTGTTGAGGGCGCAGAGGGGTGGCATGACGGCCACCCCCCTGTTTGTGATATAATTAACATTAAGCAAGAATTTTAGGTATTCACTGAAACTCAGGAGGTTTTACATGTGGCACAAACGAATGGGAGCGCTGGCGCTGGTGCTGATCGGAAGCTTGGCACTGGCGGCCTGTGCTCCATCGGCAACAGCTCCCACGGGGGAGAAGGCAGCTCCGGGGACTGAAAAGGCAACTCCCGGCGCGCCCAAGCAGGGTGGCATCTTGGTGCGATCAGCAGGAAGCCAGTCCTTCGCTGGCACGGACCCTGGCATGGGGCAGATGTCATACCAGGTATGGCCCTACATAGCCCTTATGATTCTGAAAACCGAGCCTGACACCTTCAATATTGTTGGAGATGGAGTTGAGTCTTGGAAGTGGTCGGACAACGGTCTGGAGCTTACCCTAAATGTTCGTAAGGGAGTGAAATTCCCCAATGTTCCGCCCACCAACGGTCGTGAGGTAGAGGCCAAGGATGTAGTCTACTCTCTCAAGACCATTACCGGTCAGCTCTACCCCGAGTTGCCTTCGGTGCGTTTCCCCAGGAAGTCCAACCTGGATGAGATGGTGGACGCGGTGGCTGTGGATAAATACACCGTGAAGGTCACTCTGTCTAAACCCTCGTCTACGTTCCTCAGCGGACTATCAGAGTATAGAAGCGCCATGATCCTTCCTGATGGCCTCAGGGAGTCCTTTGGAGACATCCAGTCTCTGGCTGCTCCTAGTGTGGAGAAGTACATATCTGCGGGCCCCTTTGTCATGACCAAGTTTGTGCAGCAGACAGAGGCTAAATACCAGCGTAATCCAGACTTTTGGAAGAAGGGCCAGCCCTATCTGGATGGTCTCCATGAGATATGGATCCCTGACCGGTCGACAGAAATGGCTGCCTTCATCGCCCAGAAAGTCGATTACATAAGTCTTCAGGAGAATGAGGAGAGGGAGTTCGTCACACGGAGTAGAAAGGATGCGGTGATCACTAACTACCCACCCCCAAGCTGCTGGTACCGTGTAGCCTTCAACCTCACCAAGAAGCCCTTTGACGATGTTAGGGTGAGGAAGGCTATTGCTCTGGTTATAAACCATGAAGAGCTGGGGAAGAACATCACAGGGGAGTGGCAGGGTAAGCCGTTGTGGAAATACCCTGGTTCATTGCCCTGGGTGTTTCCCGAGTCGCTGTCTCAGGAGGAGTTGAAGGCCATGAAGCTCTACCAGGGGCCGACTCCGGAGAAAATAGCCGAGGCTAAGAAGCTTCTCGCCGATGCCGGGCTCAGTGGCGGTCTGGAGATGGAGATGATCAGCTCCAAATCCGTTAGGAGCACCGCAGGGATGACAATTGTCCAAGCACAGGTAGAGAAGGCTCTGCCAGGAGTGAAGATCAAGCAAGCCCCACTGGACAACGCCATCAATCTCAACCGGGCCCAGCAGGGCGACTTCCAGACCCAGCACTACTGCTACATCCATGACGCAACAGGGTTGTCGATGATGAAGACTGCGTACCACTCCACGGGGGGACGTAACCTGGCTCGGTACAATAACCCCAAGATGGACGAGCTTTTGGACAAAGCCTCTTCGGAGCTGGATGATCAGAAGCGAAAGGAGTTGCTGCGTCAGGCCCAATTGCTGGCGCTGGAGGACCTGCCCTACATACCCACCTTCCACTACGAGGCCCAGAACGCTACCCAGCCCTGGGTGAAAGGGATGCGTCTTGGAGCCGCCTCATCGGAGAAGACGTGGTTCGAAGACGTATGGTTTGATGGAGCTCCACCCAAGCGGTAGAGTAGTGCAACATCATAACGTATAATAGCTCGGCTTCTACCCCCGATGGTGAAAACCATCGGGGGAACTTTTTGCCCAGGAGATGTCGGCTGGATACATCACTGGACGCCAAGCTGGTACAATGGGATACGATAGAGGTTCTAACGCTACCATGAACAGGCTTCTCGCACTTACAATAGCTCTTCTCACCATAACCAGTGCCATCGGGTGCTTTGGCGGGGGGGCTCGCGCCCAACCCCGAATCGCTGTTACAGCGGAGAAGGCCTCGCCGCCTGCAGCGCCTACTCAAACTCCAGCAGCGCCAGCGCATCCTCAGCTCAGACCAATCTCCCTGCCCGAAGATGACGCCCCGCATCGCAACACGATGGAGTGGTGGTACTACAACGGCCACCTGAAGACGGAGGACGGACGAAGGTACGGCTTTGTGGTGGTGGTGTTTCAGCGAATCGCAGAGGGGAACAGAGCGGCCTACGCGGGCCACTTCGCTGTAACCGATT
>JAENIT010000198.1 GCA_016844365.1 Dehalococcoidia bacterium | reverse complement strand
GTAGCCGTGCTCGTTGGAGTGGGCGTTGGCAAAGGAGTAAAAGTAGGGGTTGGCGTGCCCGCAGGCGTGGGAGTAGAAGTGCTAACGGTTGTTGGGGCCGGTGTAGCCGTGCTCGTCGCCGTCGGTGTCGCCGTCGGTGTTGGCGTAGACACAGGTGTCGGCGCTGGAGTAGGAGTGCTGGTCGATGTCGGCGTAGCCGTGCTGGTAGGCGCGGGCGTAGGTGTAGGCTGGCTAGAAAGGGCCGCAACTTGGGTTTCCAGCACTGATACTCTACTCTCCAGCCCCGACAGGTCGGGAGTTGGCCCCGGCGGCCCCTGGGGACCCGCTGGACCTGTGAGTCCTGTCGGTCCTATAAGCCCCTGAGGGCCGGTGGGGCCTGACGGACCTGCTAGCCCCGCTATACCCTGCTCACCCTGGGGACCCGACGGACCTGTGAGTCCTGCTGGGCCTGTAAGACCCTGAAGGCCGGTGGGGCCTGCTAGCCCCGCTAGCCCCTGCGCACCCTGGGGACCCCCTGGCCCTGTAAGACCCTGAGGACCCCCTGGGCCCGCTGGACCTGTGAGTCCCACCGGGCCCATAAGCCCCTGAGGACCAGTGGGGCCTGACGGGCCTTGAACGTTCCAATCTAATGGAGTCTCGTTGTTCTTACAGTTTTCGTTGGGATCAACAATTCTGATCTTCTTTTCCCCTTCCTTATCTACATTCTTGACGCAAGAGTGGATAAGACTGCTATCCCCTCCGTGGGCGCTGATCTGCGCCGCTACGCCCGCAGTAAGGAGCGTTGCTAGTAAAAATACTCCGATTCCGTTCACATGCAATTTTCTCAATGCTGTTAGTGTGCTCATTCTACACCCCCTTTTGTGGTATTGAGCCTCTAGTATTCTAGAAAGGCACAGTACGGATATCTCCGCATATGCGCTCCTCTTTAGTTAAATGAATCCCTTAGCAATAAAAATAACCGACTGGGTACAGTCGGTTTCGCCACTGGCTCCCCCAAGTTCAGGCGACCATATACGAACCTGGGTTCAACGCCTCTGTTATCTTATGTAATCTTGATGCTACTTAACCATTTGGCCTCTGCAATACCTCCTTTTACTACCTGGCAATCATAGAGTGTTTCTTTATAAATGTACAGACCCTGTACAAGTTGGTTCTACGTCAATATGTTCGTCCAATTATTGTTCACACGATTTTAACAAAAACAACAAGACAAGTCTATCATAATCCGGCTCTATAATCTGTGATCTATGTCACAGAAGCCATACTTCCAGCAGATTTGTCATCCTCAACTCCAGCCCTCATCGTTCTGATCCTTTGTCCATTGACCACAACTTCATCATGTGGTTTAATCATAGCATACGATGCTAAACGCCCCGACTCGTCGTTCTTAAGGAGGTCTCACCATGGTATCATCCCAACCATCCCAAAGCGCGCCAGAAGAAGTCGTCCTTTACGAAAAGAAGGAGGGCTACTCAATTATAACTCTCAACCGCCCCGACGTTCTAAACGTGTTTAACCAGGAGCTGCTTCGGTCCCTGGTCGGCTACCTGGACCAATCGGAGGCCGATGCGGAGGTGAAGGCAGTCATCCTGACCGCCGCAGGTCGGGCCTTCTCCGGGGGCGGCGACTTGACCCAGCGAGGCCAACCGCAGGCCGAGGGGCCTCGGGCGAGCCAGCAGGACGTGGAGCTGAGGATGTGGAACATGTCCAAGCCGGTCATCGCCGCCGTTAGAGGCTACGCCGTCGGCGGGGCCTGTGAGATGGTGATGATGGCGGACCTGCTGATAGCAGCAGAGGACGCCCAGTTCGGCGAGCCCCAGATTCGTCACGGCGGCGGCCTACCCGCCCTGATAATGCCCTGGATTCTGGGCATTCGCCGCGCTAAAGGTCTCATCCTCACCGGCGAGCTTATAGACGCCCACACCGCGGAGCGCTACGGGCTGGTGAACAAGGTCGTCCCCAACGACAAGCTGATGGAGGAGGCCGAGGCTCTGGCCCAAAAGATCGCCGCCCTGCCGCCAGCGACTGTTAAGTCCGACAAGCGGCTCATCAACCGAGTGTTCGAGCTCATGGGCCTCCTGGAGTCCATCAGCTATCGCAACAATCCCGCTTACTCCGAGGCAACTCAGGTTACGGCCCAGAGTCAGGAGGACTTGGAGCTACGGAAGCTACTGGATGAGCAGGGATGGGAGGCCTTTATCCGCAGGCGGGACGCCCCCTTCCGGGAGCCGAGACCCTGAGAGAGCGTGGGGTCTGAGTGGGTTCGACCCTCCCCTGGCACCGCCCTACTAGGGCGGGGAATCAAGCCCCGTATCAGTCTCCCGCGACTTCCTCGACCCGCAAGTGTAGCTCCTTCAACTGCTCAGGAGACACCACTGATGGAGCGGATGTCATCAAGTCCAGGCCGCTCTGGGTCTTTGGGAAAGGGATCACCTCTCGGATATTGGGAGCGCCAGCGAGGAGCATCACCAGCCGGTCGATGCCGGAGGCGATGCCGCCGTGGGGCGGAGCCCCTCGTCGGAGTAGTTCATCAGGCGGAAAAGCTTCTGCTGAAGCTCCCTATCGTGGATTCTGATGCTGCCTCCTGCTATCTCGTAGCCGTTGCACACGATGTCGTAGTGCTTTCCCCGGACGCGCCCCGGCTCCGTATCCAGCAATGAGACGTCGTCGTCTTTGGGGGTGGTGAACACATGGTGCATGGGCTCCCACCGACTCTCGTTCTCGCTCCACTCCATGAGAGGAAAGTCCTGCACACAGGCGAAGGCGAGGAGTTTGGGATCGGTCAGCTCTAAACGCCGCCCCATCTCCTGGCGAAGCTGCCCCAAACTATTCTCTACCACCTTGATCGGCCCAGCAACGAGAAGCATCATGTCGCCAGGCTTTGCCCCCGTGCGGCGAGCCATCTCCTCCACCTGGCCGGGAGGTAGATACCTGGCCGCGGCGGAGCGTATCATCTCTTGAGTGATCCCACCCTCCGCTGGTGAGCCACCCTCCGGAGCTATTAGCCCTATAGTCACCAAACCGGATGCTCCATAGCCGCGGGCTAGAGCGGTAAGCTCATCGATCTGCCGCCGAGAATACCCAGCGCACCCCGGAGCGGAGAGGCCTCGCACTGCTCCTCCATCTCCCAGAGCCCGTCGAAACACTTCGAATTCCGAATCCTCAACCACATCGGAGAGCTCGGCGATCTCCAAGCCATATCTTAGATCGGGTTTATCGCTCCCGTACCGGAGCATAGCCTCCTGGAATCTCAGGCGGATGAAGGGGCTGACGATCCTCATGTCTGGCACGACCTCGTGAACCATCTGGGTGACCATCTCCTCCATGAGGCCCAGGATGTCCTCCTCGTCCACGAAGCTCATCTCCAAGTCCAATTGAGTGAACTCAGGCTGGCGGTCAGCCCGCAAGTCCTCGTCTCGGAAACAGCGAGCGATCTGGAAGTACTTCTCGACACCTGCCACCATGAGAAGCTGCTTGAGCTGCTGGGGAGACTGGGGCAGAGCATAGAATCGGCCCGGGTACAGGCGGCTGGGCACCAGGTAGTCCCTGGCACCCTCCGGAGTGCTCTTAATAAGGATTGGAGTCTCGATCTCAAGAAACCCCCTTACGTCCAGGAAGTCTCTGATAAACTTGACCACCCGATGGCGGAGGATGAGATTGTCCCGCATGGCGGGCCGGCGCAAGTCCAGGTATCGATACCTGAGACGAAGGGCTTCGTCCACCTCCACGTCCTCATTTATGTAAAATGGCGGCGTCTTTGATGGGTTAAGAATCCTCGACTCCTGGGCTATTATTTCTATATCTCCTGTGGGCAGCCTCGGGTTCTCCGTACCCGCCGGTCTCCGGCTCACCTGACCTTTGACCCACACCACGTACTCGTTTCGCAGATCTCCCGCAGCGACGTGGGCCAACGGCGAGGTCTCCGGATTAAAGACCACCTGCGTCAGCCCCCAGCGGTCCCGCAGATCTATGAACACCACTCCGCCGTGGTCCCGGCGCCGATGCACCCACCCGGCCAGGGTCACTTCCTCCCCCAGGTGATCGACCCTTAATTCGCCACAATTTCGACTCTTTAGCAAAAGAACATCTCCCTCAAGGAATTTACTCGTCTATTACGACAGGCTCACTATAAGTAATTATATTAAGTCCCTTCTGCGAGCTTCAAGCTAACCAAGGATCGGCCTATGACACCAGTTAGTATCCTCTGCTTGTAGGATACTCGCGACCACACGTTGAGCGGCGAGGTCTCTACAGCAAAGGGCTAAGCGGTGTAGTGGGGTTATGGTTTGGAGGCACAAAGGGATATGAGGAGAAGAGGCGCTCCTTAAGCTCCTGAAAAAGGGCTTGGCACACCTCCGCTGGGATAGTGGACTTGGGCATAGCATTAAGATTAGCATCCAGAGGGGTGATGGATATCCAATTAGACCTGATGGCCCTGAAGTCTGTCCCCTTACGGATGTTCACCTGTGTCCGCTTCCTCACCAGGAAATATTGCGGACGGCGCCGGGTATCCTCCTTCTCCTCCACCTCATCGGCGAAGGTCCGC
>JAENIT010000197.1 GCA_016844365.1 Dehalococcoidia bacterium | reverse complement strand
ATGGGAACCCCCTATTCTCACCCTGGAAGTGGAGTGCAGCCCAGGCACATACATCCGCTCCATAGCCCATGACCTGGGCCAAGTCCTGGGATGCGGGGCGCACCTGAAAAGCCTCGTCCGCCTCAGGGACGGCCCCTTCATCCTGGAGGAGTCGGTGACGCTAGAGGAGATGGAGAAGAGAGCTGACGAAGGGGGCTGGGACGACCTTTTGAGACCCCTCGATGCGGTAATGGGCGGGTGGACGAAGGTCATCCTAGAGTCCCTGTTGGCGGAGGATGTGCTCCACGGCCGAGATGTGGAGCTAGACCAGGTTGATGGCGAGATGAATGAATCGCAAGGGCTGTGCGCGGCCTACTCGGCTGATGGGCAACTTTTAGCGGTGCTCCGTCGCCGCCCCGACTCAGGGGTGTGGCACCCCTACAAAGTGCTGGTCTAGGAGGCCCCGCCTGAGGCGGGCTGAATTACCGTTTGGGGCGCAAATCTATTCATCGGTTCCCAATCAATAGACCACAGACCACCAAGGATGGCCGCTCTTTTCCAGCCCATCTCTGGGATAGCGCCTTTGGATCACATCGGCCCCTTAGTCAACGGGCGCGTTGAATCTCCGCCTTGCGGAGTCCGATCCGTCGGACTTTACCCAGTTTCACACTTAATAGTGTAGAACCTACAAATTATTGACAAACCAAATACCCCCGCCTATACTTTGCCAAGATAGAATCATAGAGAGGAGGTAAACTATGCCAAAACAAATCCCAGTACCCAATGAGCTAAGTCAGCCCTTCTGGGACGCGGCGAACGAAAAGCGGCTCGTAATGCAGAGTTGCGGAATCTGCAACAGGATGCAGTACCCCCCGGAGCAGGCGTGCGCCAAGTGCGGCTCCAAAGACCGTCTGGTGTGGCGCGAGGTGACCGGCAAAGGCAGGATTTATAACTATACGGTGATGCACGACTGCCGCATTAGGGTGCTCCAGGCCGATCAGCCCTTCAACATCGTGATTATTGAATTGGACGAAGACCCGGGTATCAAGATGTACTCCCACCTTCCGGGGACTCCAGTGGATGAGGTCCCAGTGGGGGCCGCCGTCCGGCTGATCTTCGAGGAAGTAGCGCCAGGCCGACTGGTACCCGAGTGGCAGGTGGTAAAGTAGAGTACCTCCACCTGTCGGATGCGATAATTATACACACATAAGGAGTGAACAATGGCTTCTGCCACACAAAATGCGCCGGCGGCAATGTATCGGCGCGATGAGGGACTAGGTATATGGGAGCACAGGGGTAAGGTAGTCGCCGTCGGCGTAGGGCACTCGCCCACGGACCGGCGCTGGGATAGCAGGCCAGAGACCAGCGTGGGAGCATACGCCATCATCGCGCTCCGGCAGGCCATAGAGGACGCCGGGATCAGGCCAGACCAGGTCGATGGAATAGTTATGGACTCCTCGACCACCACTGGAGCTTCCTGGCCTCGGGGCAAGCCCATTCCCGAAGACTTTCAAAAGGCCTTCAAGCCCGGCGCCAACCCCGTCGATGGCATCAGCGCGCTGAGCACCGAGTGGATACTCGCCAACATGCCGGAGCTGACGAACATCAAATTCTCCATGTATGGTCCGGGATGTATGTCTAACGCCATAGTAGTTGCCGCCCAGGCTGTGGGTAACGGTCAAGCCCAAAACTGCCTGGTGCTGAAGGCTTGGGACAACCTGGAAGGCCGCTACGGCCAGGGCGGGGAGAACGCTGAAGACACCATTTCCGGGAATGCTCAGTGGAGCAATCCCTGGGGCCCTACAGGTCCTAACCTGTGGGCTTTAATGTTCAACGCGTACACAACCAAGTACGGCGGCAACCACGACATGATGGCTAACTTCGTGCTAAATGAGACAAGGAACGGCCTGATGTTCCCCGAGGGGTTCTGGGCCCAGCACCGGCCAGAGGTACTCACCAGAGAGGACTACCTGAACGCGCGCTGGATAGCCAAGCCCGCGAACATCTTCGACTGCGACATACCGATCACGGTTGGCGCGGCCTACCTCTTCACCACTCCCGAGCGGGCTAAGGACATGAAGCAGAAGCCCGTCTACATCCTGAACCACACCTCGACCAGGCCCAAGAATCGGAGTATCGTTCAGACCCTGGAGGAGTGCCAGGAGTCGACCGACTTCACCGCCCGAAAGCTCTACGAGGGCGCTGGGATCACCCCCAAAGATCTCACCTTTGAAAACATGTACGACGGCTACACCCTCTTCCACCAGTACTTCCTGGAGGGCCTCCGGTTCGCCGGTGTGGGACGGGGAGAGGCGCTGGAGTTCTACGAGCACGGGGATCTCACGATTGAGGGGCCGAATCCCGTTTCGCCCAGTGGCGGCAACCGTGGCAGCGGCCGCACCCGATTCTGGATGCACTCCGATAGCATTCAGCAAATCCAGGGTCGGGCGGGCGCTCGGCAGATCAAGATAAAGGCTGAGATCGGCGTATCTGGCGGTCCCATGCCGACCAGCGGCGACTTCACGATCTGGAGCGCGAGTCCAGACTAGATATCCAGATTGAGTAAGTAGCTCAGCAAAACTGTGGGTCTCCCA
>JAENIT010000196.1 GCA_016844365.1 Dehalococcoidia bacterium | reverse complement strand
ATAGGCTTGGCAGAGGCCATGCTTATGGCGAAGCCTATCCCCTGTCCTCTGGTGTCTATGGCTGTGTTAACACCCACTACCTCGCCATTCATGTTAAGCAGAGGCCCGCCGCTGTTGCCGGGGTTAATAGCGGCGTCGGTCTGTATCAGATCGTGGAGCGGGCCGCTGGCAGTGCCTATGGACCGTCCCAGAGCCCCTACAACCCCTACCGTAACCGTTGGTCCGCCGTTGAGGCCCAGGGCGTTGCCTATAGCGATGACCCAGTCTCCTATCCTGAGACCGTCCGAATCCCCCAGTTTGGCAATCGGCAGCTTATCCCCCTGTATCTGTACCACTGCCAGGTCCGTGGCGGGATCTCTCCCAATAACCTTCACTTGGTCGAAGGTGCGACCATCGGGTAGGGTGACCCTGATGTCTTTAGCCCCCTCCACCACGTGGTTATTGGTCAGCACGTAACCCTTCGAATCAAAGATGACCCCGGTGCCCGCGCCTTCCTGCTGCACGGGCTGCGTGAAGAAGTCCAGGGCCAACTCCCGGACGGTTATAGACGCCACCGCTGGACGTACCACCGCCGCGACATCGGCCACGTTGGGAAGCTGAGGAGCCGCCGCGGGAGCGCCACCACTGGTCGTAGATGCCTCGTTGCGTCCCGTGCTCGGAGCCGCGCTAGAGGACAGTTTCTCGTTGGCCTTAGTCTCTTGGGCGCAGGCCGCTGAGGTAAGGATAAAGAGAAAAAAGGCTATACAAAGAAGAATACGATTCATACCAACCCCCTGATGGTCTAAACAACCCTCTTTAATCCATGCTACTAATACATACCCATAATGTCAAACTATTGTTTCATCGCTCCAGACGCGCGGAGTCGTCCCCGTGTTTAAAGTGACCCGCCGATTTTCACGGCAATCACGGAGAACGCACCCTCTCGTTCCCTTCGAGAACCTCTCCGCGCACGTCCCGCGGACGGGACTCTCGCAGAGCGGAGGAGTCCGCATTGCGGACAGGGAACAAGCGCGGGCGGGAGTCCTAGGGATTGGATCAGGAACAGGGGTAGTGACAGCGCTCCTGGGCGCTACCGGCCGGAGGTCACTAGGGGCAGAAAGAGGCTATGACCAAGGGAAACGTTCACAGCCAGGTCTAGGGGCAGGTTACCCTCCTCTGAGAACCACGCCACGTCCTGCTGCACCAGGTCCCACCTTATGCGGTATTTGCCGGGACTCTTGGGCGTCTTGAGGAGTACCTCGAAGGTAACCTTGTTTCCAGGCTCCACGTCCTTTGGCAAAGCGATATGCACTTCCATATTCGGCTCACCCTTGTAGGGGCGTCCATCGGGCAACAGCCACTGATAGGCAAGGCGGACAGGCGTCGAGCCGCTGGACTTCCAGGCCACGGTCCCGCTGTTAGCCACGGTTACTGGAACCCAAAACTGAGCACCCGGTAGTATCTTACTGGGAACTCCGTGACTTAACCAGGCCTCGCCCAAGGCGGGCAGCCCCTGCTTCGCCTTCTCCCTGAGAGTGGGTAGAAGGGCGTATAGTTTGTCCCCTGGACAGGTAGTACTCTGGGCGTCCTTATGGCCGATGATATTAGGATAGACCTTGTTCACAAAAGTGCCTGAGCCAGTTGGAACAATGGCATGCTGGACCGACTTAGCGATGAGAAAGGAGAGCAAGGCGTTAACCCCCGCCTGAGGAGGCTCACCAGTCTGGAAGTTACCAATCATGGCTACTCCCACGGCTCCGGCGTTGTGGCCGGCGGTGTGAGCGCCTATAACGTTGGGACCACCTTGCCGCCCTTCGTAAAAGTTGCCAAAGCGGTCGATCAGAAAGTTGTAGCCTATGTCTCCCCAACCCTGGGTCACCGTGTGGTAGTAGTATATGGCCCTGACGGCCGCCGCCGCGTCCTGGCCGCCATCGCTGGAAGCGGTGTGATGCACGATAATCTTGCGAGCAGGCGAATAGGTTGGCGGCCAAATCTCCTTGCCGTACTGGAACCGGTAGCTCTCATTAGCCCCCCACTGAGATCTGCTCACCACAGGGGGACGTGTCAATCTGGCTATACTGCCTTTCTCCATAGTGTGCCAAGAGGGCCGCGGAGCCTCAGGCCCCTGAGATGAATCGATGTAAGTGAGATCAAGACCCTCCAGCATGGGGGCAGGGGCCGATCGAGGCGAGGTTACAGATAGCAGGCACTGCAAAAACCTGCCCTGGATAAACACCAGGTCTGTTGCGCCCTTCTTCTCCCCGAGCGCTGCGTCCAGGTCTCTCGTGGCCTGCCACTCGGACCAGTGAGCGCCATCAACGCTGGCCCGCACCGCCAACCGCACATCGCTTCCAGGGGCCAGGGCAGCCCTCCACGAGGCCCCCACAGCGTTGAATGGGAACTCCGCTCGATGCGCTGGGGAGAGATAGGTGTAGCTATCCACGCTGTCTAGCTGGGAGTCCCACAGCGCCTGTGTGCCGAAAGATGATGGGCCAGTCTGTAGCGGACCGATATCCCCTTCGAGTCTCCACTCCCCCGCTCGCACCTCAGAGTCAGCATAGGCCCGGGGCCGCGTCCAACTCCTGGGAATAAAGGGCGACGCCAGGGCAGCAGAAACCGCCGCCCCTGTGAGTTTTAGAAACTGCCTTCGATTCATTGTCGCCATCATTCCAGTTTAGCTAAAATGTCTGAGCGTGTATCATAGATAGTACCATTATCACTACGAATGTGTCGCGCGCCATCGCTCACCGCTCCGATGATAAGCCATCGGCTCACGCGAAGCGGGGATTCTTGTAGCGCCAAATTCTTAGTTGATATAATCGAGGCGGATCGAACCTGATTATCTCATTTTGGAAAACGCATCAGCAACAAAAGAAGTTACATCCGGATAAAGGTAGCGAGGGTACTGTGGCTAATAATGATAGTGATGCTTCGTCTCAGGCGCTCTTTCGGCGTGTCGTAGCCAAGGTGGGCACCAACGTCCTGACGGCCGGAGCCGATGGGCTTGACCTGGAGGTGATGGCCGCCCTGGTGGGGCAAATAGCTCGCCTTCATCGCCAGGGGATCGAGGTGATAGTCGTGTCATCGGGGGCCGTGGCCGCGGGACGGCACCGCCTGGGCATCACCAGAGAGCGCAAGGACATCCCCTTTCGACAGGTGCTGGCCGCCGTGGGCCAGAGCCGCCTCATGGACGCCTACGACCAGCTCTTTAGCTGGCACGACATCACCGTGGCCCAGACCCTCCTCACCAGGGCCGACCTCACCGACCGGGGCGGCTACCTCAACACCCGCAACACCCTCCTGGCCCTCATGGAGCTGGGAGTCATCACCATCGTCAATGAGAACGACGTGGTGGCCGCGGAGGAGATCGGCGAGGGGGTCTTTGGAGACAACGACAACCTCTCCGCCCTGGTGTCCAACCTGGTGGACGCCGACCTCCTGGTCATCCTCAGCGACATCGATGGCCTCTTCACTGCCGACCCGACGCTGAATCCCGAAGCTACCCTCATCCCAATTG
>JAENIT010000195.1 GCA_016844365.1 Dehalococcoidia bacterium | reverse complement strand
ACCCAATGCCTCCATAAAAGTGCAGCGAGCTCGCCGCGTCTACCTCCATCAGGGAGATTTGGAGGAGAGTGTATACACTACCCAGGAGAGGGTGGAGGACATCCTGACTAACCATCAGATAGCGTTATACCCAGAGGACCTGGTATCCCCGGCGTTAGCAACGCCAGTAACCGAGGGCCTTCATGTCTATATCCAGCGATCTAAATCCCTCACGCTGAAAGTGGACGGCCCTGCTCACCAGTTGCGTACCCGGGCCAGCTCCGTGGGAGAGCTATTGGCTCAACAGGGAATTACCGTGGGGCCGATAGACCGGCTCAGCCCAGGGTCGGGTATTCCCATCAAAGAGGGAGTCACGATAGAGCTGGTGAGAGTGAAAGAGGAGATCAAAGTCCTGGAAGAGCCAATAGCCTTTAGAGAGGAGCAGCGCGCTAATCCCGATCTGGAGTTGGACACCTATCAAGTGGCTCGCTGGGGAAGGCCCGGTGTGTTGAAACGCTCCCTTAAACTGGTCTACGAAGATGGGGTTGAGGTAAAGCGGACCAAAGAGCGGGAGTGGGTTGAGGAAGAGGCCTTAAACACAATAAATGAGTACGGTACCAAGATAGTCGTGCGTACCTTGAACACCCCCCAAGGCTCCGTGAGCTACTGGAGAAGGGTCAGATTGTACGCCACGTGGTACACCGCAGCCACCAGCGGCAAAACCAGAGGAGACCCCGCGTACGGGATCACTCGCTCCGGCTTGTGGGCAACCCACGGGATAGTTGCTGTTGATCCTACAGTCATCCCTATGTTTACTAAGATGTACATACCGGGGTACGGAGCAGTAAATGGGTGGATGTCTACTTCCTCGCCCCGGCCCCGCCCCTTGAGAGCATCCGATGGGTACTGCCGGACTAGATGACATCGGGTCGCGAGGCGAATCGTGGTGGCTGGCGTAGCTAGTCTGGGATCAGGCGGCGGGAGTCGAGGCTTACGGGGCCCTCGCTACAAGGGTGTGCTCCTAAAAAAGTCCCTGGGACAGAACATCCTTGTGGACCAGATGGTGTTGGCACAGGTAGTAATGGCAGCGCACCTGCAGGGGGACGATACCGTGGTGGAGGTGGGAGCGGGGTCCGGGGTGCTGACCAGGGAGCTGGCTAAGAGAGTCCAGAGAGTGGTGGCCGTAGAGATAGACGAGGCCTTGGCTGACACCCTGCACAAGGAATTCTTATCCTATCCTAACGTCGAGATCATTCACGGCGACATCCTGGAGCTGCCGCTGGCCTCTTTACTAACCCCACAAGGCTCCGATGACGAGGCGGTCTCCTACAAAGTGGTAGCCAACCTCCCATACAACATCACGTCACCCGTGCTCCGATACTTTCTGGAAGAGGGACTCCGACCTACAGAGATGGTGGTGATGGTCCAAAAGGAGGTGGCCGAGTCCATAGTGGCTGGCCCGGGCCACTCCAACTCTCTGAGCGTCGCAGTCCACTACTTCGGCCAGCCCCAGATAGTGGCCACAGTATCGCCCCGCAGCTTCTATCCATCGCCCAAAGTGGAGTCGGCAATCCTGAGGATACAGGTGCATACTAAGCCTCCGGTGGATGCCCCCAGCGCGGCTGCGCTCTTCAAGGTGGTCAAGGCTGGTTTTAGCGCCAAGCGCAAACAGCTTCATAACGCCCTTGCTCAGAGCCTTGGTATAAAGAGCTCAGAGGCTGCTGAGCTTCTTGAGGAGAGTGGGATCGGCCATCAGCGTCGAGCTGAGAGCCTGAGCCTGGAAGAGTGGGCGTCCTTGGCCCGAGCCTGGGCTTCTAGGGCCGGCAGCGGACAGGAGAGTAGGTCTGAGCTATGGGCCTGACAGTACGCGCCTACGCCAAGGTGAATCTGGCCCTTGAGGTTCTCGGCCCTCGACCAGACGGCTATCACGACATCGTCAGTGTGCTTCAATCGGTGTCTCTCTGGGACACACTCTCCTTTCGGCCCGATGACGGTATTCACTTGACCTGTAACCTGGCGGAGCTAGAAACCGAGGACAACCTGGCAGTGAAAGCGGCTCGCCTGTTGCAAGAGGCTACCGGGTGCAGCGATGGGGTGTCGATAACATTGTCTAAAGGTATACCCGTCGCCGCTGGCCTGGGAGGCGGCAGCAGCGACGCCGCCGCTACCCTTCGATCACTTAACGTTCTGTGGGGACTCGGTCTTGCCAGAGAGGAGCTGGCCTCCCTGGGCGCTTCTCTGGGCTCCGATGTGCCCTTCTTTGTTTATGGGGGAACGGCTCTCGCAGAGGGTCGAGGGGAGAAAGTTAATCCCTTGCCAGACATCCCCGAAACCTGGTTACTGCTGGTGTTGCCTACTCTGGAGATACCGAGGAAAACTGAGGCTATGTACAAATTGCTAAATCCCCGCAGCTACAGCGATGGCGTCGCCACCTATGCCCTGGCCTCGGCGGTAAAGAGGGGGGAAGGAGTGTCCCCCAACAGGATCGGGAACGTTTTCACCTCTGTGGTCGCCGACACGTATCCTCCAGTGGCCGAGCTCGTGGAGCTTCTTCGCGCGCTGGGCTTGAGAGCCACATTGTCCGGGACAGGGCCGACCCTCTACGCCCTCGTGGACAGCAGGGAGGTAGGGGAAGAGGCGCTCCAGGATGTGCGCCGTCGCGGCGTGGAAGCGCATCTGGTTCATTCAGTATCGGGCACAGAGGCCGTTGATTTGGGCGGCAGGCCCTTCGACCATACTCTCCGCGCACGTCCCGCGGACGGGACTCTCGCAGAGCGGAGGAGTCCCGACAGGTCGGGACAGGACAGGCCCTTCGACTATGCTCAGGACAGGGATTGAGGCACTGTGGGAAAGTCGCTGCACCCGATGAATATCCCGGTTAACATAGAGGAGCAATTCCTGGGCCTCGTCCCAGAGGATGAACTTCGCCAGTGGGCCGAGCGCGCCCTGGAAGCCGAGGGTATAACCAAAAGTGTGGAGCTAAGTATAGCGGTGGTGGACGACCCGGTTATCCAGCGCCTCAATCGGGACTACCGGGGTCTGGATGAGCCTACGGACGTCCTCTCTTTCCCCTGGATGGACGAGGTTGCTGGCCATGACCTCTTCGACGAGGCTCAGGACAGGGTTGGCGGCGGCTTCGTGTACCCCCCAGGGGGAGGTATCAACCTCGGAGAGGTGGTCATCGCCTACAACTACGCAGCGACCCAGGCTCGGGCCGAAGGGCGACCGATAGACCGTGAGATAGCTCATCTGCTGGTACACGGTGTCCTGCACATCCTGGGCTACGACCACGAGGTGGATGAGGAGGAGCGGGTCATGCGAGAGCGGGAGGAGGCCATACTGGGGTGGAAGGTATAAGGAGACCTGCGGAGACGAAAGTGCACTCCAGTTCAGAGGGCGCGGAGTTGGGTGACCCCATCCCATCTTACAAGA
>JAENIT010000025.1 GCA_016844365.1 Dehalococcoidia bacterium | reverse complement strand
CCCCCAGGCCCACCCTCTTCAGCACAGGCCACACCCATTGCAAGCACCAAGGTTAGAGTGGTCACAAAGTAAAGCATCACAGAACCATCATAAGTCCTGGGAGTTCTTGTGTAAATTTGCCCGTTATCTCGCTGCGGGAGATATTGGGGGCTGGAAGACTACTAATGCTGTTATGGTATAATGGCATTGCTCAAGGACTGGCGCCTGAGTAGATCAAAGCAAGAGAGTGAGGTCAAAGCCGCATATGGCCTTAGGAGAAGAGTTTATCATAGCCATTCAGATCTTCGTGGCGCTGCTGGTGGCTTACTTTGTGGCGCTCTGGCTAGCCCTGGTTGTTTGGGCCTACAGGGATAGCCATTCCCGTAGCAGAGACCCGGTAGCGCCTATCTTCGCTATGCTCCTGGTATTTATCTTCAACATACCAGGAGTCTTGATATATCTTCTGGCGCGTCCCCCTGAAACCATCGCCGAGAAGTATGATCGCTCCCTTGAGGAGCAGACCCTTCTTCAGGAGTTAGGGAAGCCAGCAGCGTGCCCGACATGTAAGAGAGGCATTCAGCCGGACTACCTCATCTGTCCCTACTGCCGGACTCGCCTGAAGCAGAGCTGCCCGAGATGCAGTCGTGTCTTGGAGGTGAACTGGAGGGTTTGTCCGTTTTGTACGGCTAGCTTACCTGGGGAATCGCCCTCCGAGATAGTATCGGAAAGAGCGCAGCAGGCCGGGCCAGTCTCTGGGGTTACCCTAGACCCAAGGTCTCCTTCAGGGCCTCCAAGCGGCAGTGCGCCGAGAGCAACTCCACAATCCGGGGCGCCTTCTCCGGGTGCCTGAACCTTATTCTCTGAAAGAGACCGTCCAAGGCTGCTATGGTAGCCATAGTGTCTGTCGGCACCGTTACTAGAGGAACGCCTTCGTCCTCGGCCCGATATACCAGAGAGGTCTGGGTCTGCCCCGTCCCGGTGAGGACTAAACAGCTAACGGTGGTGTCCAGGGCGGCTAACTGAATATCGGGGCGGTCCGCCCTGCAGAAGACGGCCTTCCTGGGCCTGGGGTTAAAGTACTCCAGAGCCGGGTCGGCGGGGTTGCCCCCCAACATCAGGAACTCCACTAGAGAGTCCGCCTTATCCTCACGGCACAGGAATTGCCCGTCCAGGTGCTTAGCCAACTCCCCCACACTAAAGCCGTAAAGGTTTCGATCCTCGGGCAGGACTCCGAAAACGGGTACGCCCCTATCCTCCAGGGGACCGACTATCCGTGACGCGATAACACCCATCAGCCTCCCCGGCGCCCGGTTGAGCAAGACCCCAGCAATTCGTTCTCTTACGCCGCCAACCGAGTTTATCACGGCGCCGGGTTCTATCCCCTGGTAGTATCTGACCACTGGGAGGACCTTCGCGTCCCAAGCCGACGCCAGGGATGAAACGGCGAGCTCAGAGGTATCGCCAGGCAGCTCCACCAGCACCACGTCCTTACCTTCGGCGAAGGACTCGGCACGATGTCTGAGCGTCTCATCGCCATCTGCCGGGGGCATAACCCCCAGCTCTGGAGATATGTCCTGGGATTTCTCCTGCAGAGACAGCACCTGAGCAGCAAAGCTGGCGTCTCCCTCTGCATCCTCGACAGATGGCACACCGTTAAGTCTGGGCCTCAAGTAGCCGACTTTCAACCCATCTTTCTGCAGAATGGCTCCTAGACCAAGGCTGACGGCGGTTTTGCCTGGAGCCTGGCCCAATCCCCACACTAAAAGAAATACAGCCATACTATCCCTTTGCCCAAAAAGCCGCCAAACGGCGGCCCTCAATCCCCTTCCCTAACACTCGTTCCGCCTATAGCTTTCTGTAGATGGTTTGTAGAGTTTTCCCTAGCTGAACCAGGCTGTCCAGATTATGAGCTGGCAAGAAGTAATCAAGGTAGGGCAGAGCAGTGCGCATCCCCACCGTTAGAGGCTGGTAATTGGGGTTACCCAGAAGGGGATTGAGCCAGATAACCTTGTGGGAGCGCCGCTTCAGAGCCTTCATGGCCTCCTGGAGCAGAGCGACGTTGCCCCTATCCCAGCCATCGCTGACGATGATGATTACGGTGTGGGAGTTCACCTTGTGCTTCGCGCGGCCATGGCTAAACTCTCTGAGGCAGGTCCCTATAGCGGTGCCCCCCGACCAGTCTTGCACAGAGCTAGCGGCCTCCCTTATGGCCTCATCGAAGGGGCGGCCCTTGAGGAGACGAGTTACGTCCGTGAGCCGAGTGCTAAAGACCCACGCCTCCACCCCGGTCATCTCGTTCTCCAAGGCGTAGATGAACTGCAACAGGAACTTACTGTAGCTGTCCATGGAGCCGCTTACGTCACATATGAGGGCCAAGCGGAGCTTCTTTACCTTACGCCGCCGTCGGGCGAGCTTGATGATCTCACCCCCGTACCGCAGGTTCATGCGGAAGGTGCGACGCATATCCACTTCCCTTCCTTTAGCGTTTACCCTGGACCTGCGGCTGAGGACTGTGGCCATCTTGGGGGCAATGCGGTTGATTACCCGCCGAATCTGGCGTATCTCCTCGCTGGAGAACTGCCCAAAGTCTTTTTGGGCCAGCATCTCGTCTGGGCTGTAGCTGGGATAGTTGGAATCCTTACTTGGGTCTTCCCTTTTTCCCCTACTCTCTCCCGGCTCCCCCATCAACTCCGCTAGGCGCTCCCGCATCGACTCAGGGAGCTGAAGGTCCTCTCCCAAGGGCTCGGTATCCTGCGTGCGCTGCCTCTGAAGCCAGAGAAGATCATCGTCACTATCCACTGGATCCCAGTACATCTGAAAGAGTAGATCGAAGAGGGGTTCGTCTTCGTGAGAGGAAACCAGGTTGGCTTTCAGCGCGGCCTTCAAGTCACCCCGATTGGCTATGTCGATGCAGCCCAAGCTGTCGCAGGCATCGATAACCCTGCCGCTGGTCACATCTGGAATAAGAGTGCGGAGAACCCGGCAGAAGGCCACCACATGGCTTACCAGGTTCCTATCTGGGTTGCCGCCCAGCTCGCGAATTATCCTATGGCTCTCGGAGCGCTCGAGAGGGCTAGCCTCCCATAATCCGCTCCTCATCGGTGACGCCGATTCTGTCCATGATGTCATCTAGATGGTCTCCCTGGACCATGAGAAGGTCCTCGTTGTACTTCAAGATACAGCCCAAGGTCTCCTCCACCACCTCTTTGCTCACCTCGTTGTAGTGGAGAGCCATCAGGGCCGTGGCCCAGTCCAGAGTCTCCGCTATGCCTGGCCGTTTGTAGAAGTCCAGCTCTCTAATCACTTGCATGAACTTGCATACCTGCTCCGCCAGCCTCTCGTTGATGCCGGGGACTTTGGCGGTAACGATGCGGTACTCCCGATCGAAGGCGGGGTAGGATATCCAAAGGTAGAGACAGCGACGCTTAAGGGCGTCGTGGATTTCTCGGGTTCGGTTGGAAGTGAGCACGACGAAAGGCGGCTCCTTGGCCGCAATTGTTCCGATTTCCGGGATGGTGACCTGGAAATCGGAGAGGACCTCCAGCAGGAAGGCCTCGAACTCCTCATCGGCGCGATCGATCTCATCAATGAGCAGCACCGGAGGACGGCCACCGTCGTTGGAGATGGCCTCTAGGAGAGGCCGCTTTATCAAGTATTCCTCGCTGAAGATGGAGCGCTCCAGCTCGCCTCGGGAGTGCTGCGCCCCCTCCTCTAGCTTTATGCGCAACATCTGCTTGGCGTAGTTCCACTCGTACAGGGCGTGGTTAGCGTCCAACCCCTCGTAACACTGAAGGCGGATAAGCTTGGTATTGAGGAGGTTAGCCATAACTTTCGCCACCTCCGTCTTGCCGACACCAGCCTCCCCTTCCAGGAAGACGGGCTTCTTGAGCTTCTGAGCTAGAAAGATAGTGGTGGCCATGGCCCGGTCGGCGAAGTAGAGCTGACCTGCCAAGGCCTCCTGTAGAGACTCTATTGAATCGGCGACGGGTGTAGTCATTACCATCCTTTCTCAATGGGCGCGTTATTCGTAATTTTTCCACAAAAAACAAGGGCTTCGGCCCTTGTTTGCGCTTCTTCCAGCGTTAGAAGAGACAGGCGCTGGCTTAAGGTTAATTGGCCGTCACAAAAACCTTCAGGGGCTTAATTGTTCCCCCTGCGGATGACGGGCTCCACAAAGACATCCAGGATACCGCCGCAGATCTTGTCCTCACCGTCAGTAGCCTCTGTAAGATCTACCGTAACAATGCGAGACTTGCCGTCATCCAATGACTCCATGGCCGCCTGCCACACCTCAGCCTCGCCGCAGCCACCGCCTACTGTCCCCAGGATGGTGCCGTCGTCCAAGACCACCATCTTAGCGCTGGTCTTACGCGGCGTCGATCCCCGGGTGGCCACGACTGTAGCCATGGCGAAGGGCGCCCCCTCCGTCATCCGCTTCGCTATCTCAACGTAAAGCTCTTTCATTATTCACCACCTACGCTTCCTAAGTTTGTGTTATGTCTAGCACTTAGCGCTTCATTATACTCTCAATTTACTCGGAGGTTATACGATCCCGTATCGGGTCTTTAACGCACATTGGCATCCCTGTGCCCCCCAAACGAGCCATTAAAATCTCCGCCATGATGCTTATTGCGATCTCCTGGGGCGTCTCGGCCCCGATGTCCAACCCAATGGGGCTGCGGACCTGGGAGATCAAATCCAGCGGCACCCCCGACTGATGAACCATTCTCAGGACCGCCGAAGCTCTCCGATGGCTTCCGATCATCCCAACGTAGGCGGCAGGAGAGTTTACGACGTGGCGTAGGGACAGCTCGTCCTGCTTGTGCCCCCTGGTTACGATGACGACGTATGTGTTCTCATCGATGGGGTACTCGTCCAGAGCCTGGTCGAACTCACCAAGAATAACCTTATCCGCATGAGGAAGTCGATCCTCGTTGGCAAAGTCCGGACGATCGTCTATAGCCACTACTTCAAAGCCCACCATCTTCCCCAACTGGGCCACGTACCCGCCAATATGGCCAGCTCCCACTACCAGGAGCGTTGGAGGACAGACCACCTCAATATACACCTCAAAGGGAGCCTGTCTGCGCGCTCTTAGAGTCCTTCTGTTGGTCTTGGGATAGACTACGGATTGAGGGGTTTTGTTTTTGATGGCATCCAACGCGTCTTCGCGAATCTCTGACTCCAACTCCGGCCTTCCCAAGGAGCCCACGACCTTGCCATCGGGCCACACCGCCATCTTAGCCCCTAGCGGAGGCTCTCCGCCCGCATCGTTCTTTATAACCGTTACTAGAGCAGCGGCCTCATTTCGCTGAACCGCCCCCAAAAAGGCGTCCAGCACCTCATGATACAAGTTCTGTCCAGTCATAATTAGGGCGAGCCACCAACAAGAAATATGCCAGATACGATCCAGGCTACAAGCTTCGACCGTTGCATTACCCAAAGCCGAGGAATAGCAGCGTTCTGGGTATATTCTCTCATTCTCGCGCCTTTTCGTCAATAGAGCGTTGTGAGGGGTAAGAGTTCAGAATTGGGGTGGCGAATTTGCGGGATGGGAAGTAGCATCGGAGGCAGCGGCGCGTTAAGACTGGCGTGGAACCGCTACGCGATCTTACCGGTGTGCCGCGGAAAGGCTTGCTGGCGCTCATCGCGCTCAGAAAATTGGTGGCAGCTCCCACCCACCCCCTACGGTGCTTTACTTCGTAAAGGAGTAGCACGCTCTTGAGAATGGAAAGTTGCCTCCTTGACTATATAGCAACATTGTGCTATCTTGTACAATATATGACAAGATGGGAGGAGGCGACATGCCTGAGCGTGAACCTATGACTCAAACCATAAAAGCCTCAGAAGCGAGGCAACAGTTCAGCCAGTTGCTCAACAAGGTCTTTCGCAGGGAGACCAGGGTAATCGTGGAGAAAAGCGGCATTCCGGTAGCTGCTATTATATCAGCTGAGGATCTTAAGCGGTTAAACCAGCTTGAGGCAGAGCGAGAGGAGTACTTCAAAGCCCTCGATGCCACTAGAGAAACCTTCAAGGATGTGCCCGCCCAGGAAATAGAGCGGGAGGTTAGCCGTGCCCTGGCTGAGGTGCGACGTAAGAGCCGGAAGGAGCGGGGGTCGGTTGCCACACCGTGACCACGGCCGTTTTAGATACCAATGTATTGGCCTCGGGTTTTGCCAGCCAGACTGCTGACAGCATACCAGCAAAGGTACTTGATGCTTGGCGCGCCCGGCTGTTTACACTGGCAGTCTCAGAGCATATCCTAAGCGAGCTTGCCAGGACCTTTTCACAGCCATGGTTCCGCCGCAGGCTTAGCCCAGACCAGGTGGCGGCTGACTTGGCTCTGTTGCGCCGTCAAACCACAGTAACCCCTATCACAACCCAAGTACACGGAGTGGCCACCCATCCCGAAGATGATTTGGTACTGGCCACTGCCTTATCTGCTGAAGCTGAGTACCTGGTCACCGGAGACAGCAAACTGCAAAAGCTGGGTAGTTATCAGTGCGTGACCATCCTTAGCCCCCGCGCATTCCTTGAGCTTATAATCAACGAACAGCAGAATAGCTAGACAGCTCAGAGTTGTTGGCGGCTCCCACCCACCCCCTAAGGTAGCTTACCGCGTAAGCGAAGACTTGCCAGGCAGTTTAGTATAATAATTCTACATAGACCGTAATTAGTGTCGACAAAGCTCCACGCAGAGGAAAATGTGAAATGAGTATTAAGAAACAGTATGGCAGATATACTGGGCGAGACTTGCTTCGCGGTTGGAACTACGAGTGCGACAAGCCTGAACCACATCGATTTTGGATTCCTGAGGACGAGAGCCAACGGACGGACCTAGAACAGAGGCAGTTTGAAATGCTGGATAAGGGAGAGTGCCCAATCTGTGACTCTGACCCCATCATCATATAAGAGGTCAGCTAGGCAGCCTTTCATCTCTGCCACCAGGCCAGGAGAAGAATATCGGGCTTGCCGTCAACTCATCATTTCTCCTCCCCTCTGAACTCTTACTGCTGAGGCCGTTTAGCATTGGGGCGTTTGGGCGGACAGGCTCATCCCTGAAAGTCTCGGCCATTTTTTGCTCAGACAATTCGGCTCTCCCTATCAATAGTAGATCGCGCGCCCGACTCCGCCACCGGCCGCGATCACGTCTCCGTTGATGGCTATCGATTTAGGCGAGGCCAGGAAGGCCACCACGTAGGCGATGTCCCGGGCGTCTATGACCCGGCGCACGGAGTTGCCCTGAGCCGCTCGACTCTCCACCTCCTCTAACGGGACACCCTCCCGGCGAGCCTGTGCAGCAAAGCGGGCGGCCACCGCCTCCGTTCGGGTTACGGCAGGGTGAACTACGGTTACGTTGATGCCATGAGGCCCCAACTCATCGGCGAGGTTCTTGGTCATAGCCACCAGACTAACGTTGCGCATGCTTCCGATGATGGACCCCGACTGGCGAGCGGCCAGCCCGCTGATGTTGATGATGCGTCCCCATCCCTGCTGGCGCATGTAAGGGGCAACCTCCCTGGCGCAGC
>JAENIT010000024.1 GCA_016844365.1 Dehalococcoidia bacterium | reverse complement strand
AATAGGCACGTCATCCTCCAGTCCAGCCCACTCCATGAAACCTTTTACCCTGTCGCCGCCAAAGCGCCGCATTATGTCGTCCTCCAGGGAGACATAGAAGCGAGATGAGCCGGGGTCTCCCTGGCGTCCGGCACGACCCCGAAGCTGGTTGTCTATGCGCCGGGCCTCATGGCGTTCAGTGCCGATGATGTGCAGGCCGCCCACAGCTACCACCTTCTCATGGTCTTCGGCGCATCGGCGACGCATATCATCGAGAATAGCCTGGTACTCCTCCGGAGTCTGGTCGGGGTCTATCTTACGACGAAGCGCCTCCTCCTGGGCCAGGCCACCGGGATTGCCACCCAGGATAATGTCAGTGCCTCGACCTGCCATGTTGGTTGCAATCGTAACCCCCTCAAAGCGTCCAGCCTGGGCCACTATGGCAGCTTCCGTCTCGTGGAACTTGGCGTTAAGCACCTTGTGGAGTATCCCTTTCCGCATCAGCATCTCACTAAGGTGCTCAGATTTCTCGATGGAGACCGTGCCCACCAGTACCGGGCGTCCTACCTTGTGCATCTCCTCTATCTCACGAACCGCAGCAGCGTACTTAGCCTCCTCCGACTTGTAGACCTGGTCGGTATAGTCCGTGCGGCCCATGGGCATATTGGTGGGAACGGTCACCACATCCAGCTTGTATATCTTGTGAAACTCCTCGGCCTCCGTGGCCGCGGTGCCGGTCATGCCTGCCAGCTTCTTATATAGGCGGAAGTAGTTCTGGAAGGTTATGGTAGCCAGGGTCAAGCTCTCCCTCTGGATGCGCAGCCCCTCCTTGGCCTCCACCGCCTGGTGTAGACCCTCAGACCAGCGACGACCTGGCATTTGCCGTCCAGTGAACTCGTCTACTATGACTACTTCCCCATCATTGACTATGTAATCCCGGTCCCGCTTGTAGAGAACATTGGCCCTGAGGGCATTGTTTATGTGATGAAGGAGGGAGAAGTAGCTGGGATCGTACAGGTTGGGAATGTTGAGCCATTTCTCCAGTTTAGCTATACCATCCTCGGTGAGGCTGACGGACCGCACCTTCTCGTCCACCATGTAGTCCTCCTCCCGTTGGAGACGGGGAACCAGGCGGGCGAAGGAGTAGTACTGCTGGGTGGACTCCTGGGCCGCACCGCTGATGATGAGCGGGGTGCGAGCCTCGTCGATGAGGATGTTGTCCACCTCGTCCACAATGGCGTAGTTTAGCTCTCGCTGCACCTGGTGGGAGAGGTCCACGACCATGTTGTCTCTAAGATAGTCGAAGCCGAACTCGTTGTTGGTGCCGTAGGTAATATCTGCCTGGTAAGCTTCCTGCCTGGATACTGGGCGGAGGTGGTTGTAGAGAGGGTCCACAGTAGTGTAGGCGGGATCGTACATAAAGGCGGACTCGTGCTGGATGCACCCCACTGTTAGACCCAGCAGATGGTATATGGGGCCCATCCATTGGGGGTCGCGTTTGGCCAGGTAGTCGTTGACGGTTATTATATGCACCCCTTGGCCGGTAAGGGCGTTTAGGTACGCAGAGAGGGTGGCGACCAGGGTCTTGCCCTCGCCGGTCTTCATCTCGGCTATCTTCCCTTCATGGAGGACCATGCCCCCAATGAGCTGGACATCGAAGTGGCGCTGGCCGATGGCCCTTAAAGCAGCCTCCCGAACCACCGCAAAGGCCTCGGGCAGAATGTCGTCCAGACTCTCTCCATCGGCCAGGCGCTCTCTGAACTCCTGAGTCAGCTCCTGTAGCTCCTGGTTGGAGAGGACCTTCATCTCCGGCTCCAGGGCGTTGATCTCCTCAACCGAGGGCTGGAGCTTTTTTATCTCTTTTTCGTTGGAATCCAGAATGCTGGATAGCCACTTTAACATAGTTTCATTCCTCAAACATCGCGCCCACGGACTGGCCTATGAGGAAGCATCCCCTAGTAGATGCTCCCTCTGTGAGCTATGTCGTCAACTCGGATGATAGCTTCTTCCTCTAGCACCTCGTAGACAATTCTGATGCGTCCTACCCGAAGCCGGTACTTACCCTCCAACTCGCCCCTAAGCTTTCTGACATCCCTACTAAAAAACGGGTTTGTTGAGAGGGCGTCGAGAGCAGCGATTATTCTCTGTGCTGTTCTCGTATCGAACCAGTCAAGGGCTCTGTCGGCCCGATTGCTGAAGACGATTCTGAACACGCCTCTTTACTTCCTCAAGCGGGACGAAACTTTCCCTCCGCCCTGCTCTCCAATCTTCCTCGGCCTCCCGGATAGCCGCCATCGTTTCAGTGTCTGCTATTATCTCCCTGGTGGCCTCCCATTCCTCACGCTGTTTCAGATATTCCAGGAAATCCAAGGCTGTTATAAGCCGTTCTCCAGAAAGCTCCCTTAAAACTACTATAGCCTTTTTCCTATAGGCCGCTACAATTTTGGCATCCATCGCTCATTCCTCAAACATCGCGCCAACAGACTGGCCGGTGTGAATGCGGTAGATAGCCTCCCCCAAGAGAGACGCTATCGAAAGGACCTTCACTTTGGGGATACGCCTAGAGGTAGACAGGGGAACGGTATCGGTAACCACAATCTCAACTATAGGACTCTTCTCGAGGCGCTCTACGGCAGGCCCCGAGAATATAGGGTGAGTGCAACAGGCGTACACCTCTGTGGCACCCTTATCCAAGAGGAGATTAGCGGCTTCAGTGATAGTACCGCCGGTGTCGATCTCGTCATCCACAAGGAGGGCCCGCCTGCCCGCCACATCGCCGATGAGGGTCATTGCCTCAGCCTTGTCTTCGTTACCCACTCTCCTCTTTTCTACTATAGCCACAGGGACCCCAAGCCTGGCGGCGAAGTTCCGCGCGTCCTTAGCTTTGCCTACATCCGGAGCCACCACCACCAAATCGTCCAAGCCTTTATCCCGGAAATAATGGCTCAATGCGTAAAGAGCCGTCAACTCATCCACGGGGATGTTGAAGAAGCCCTGTATCTGGGCCGCATGGAGATCCACAGTGAGAACTCGGTTAGCGCCAGCGGTGGTTATGAGGTCAGCCACCAGCCGGGCCGTGACCGGGACTCTGGGCTGGTCCTTCTTGTCGCTGCGGCCATAACCGTAGTAGGGGAGAACTGCAGTGATCCTGCCCGCCGAAGCCCGTTTTGCGGCATCTATCATGATGAGTAGTTCCATAATTCCCGTGTTCACTGGAGTACTGGTGGGCTGGATGATAAAAACATCGTGGTGGCGGACGTTCTCCAGTAAACGAACGAATATGTTCTCATTGCTGAACTGAAAGACATCCGCTGAGGCTAGTGGTATCTTAAGGTAATCGCACACCGCCTGAGCCAAGGCGGGATGGGTATTTCCAGTGAAAACGCTTAGCTCCACTTCTTTAAACACATTCACCCCCTGAGGAAGGCTTCCTACTGTGAATATAGCACATTGAATTTTCAGTGAGCAAACTAAGGTTGATCTCAATCACTCCGGCCCAACAAAATCATAGCATTGTTTCTTCTGTGGCCTCAGCGCCCATGGCAACTTCCGCCTTATGAGCTTATACAAAAGGTCGTGGATGGCTGTGGCTGAAAAGGCAATTTTACTCATAAGAAGCCAAGGAATATCATTGAGAGGGCCCCATCCTGGTAGATTATAAACGGTCAAAACTCATGCCTCCATTAACCTAAGTAACTAGAAGACAGCTCTTAATGATAAGTCATAAGAAACTACGATTAGCTCTAGCCTGGGTATACTGCCTGTTTGTCGCGTTACTGCTGGTGAGGCCCTCCCCAGGCTCCGCAGACCTGACGGCTGCCTGGCGCTCTTCTCTCTATCCTGAGGGCTGGACACCGGCCTTCACCGACGATCAGGGACGGTTTATCCACGATTTCTCCTACGCTGGCTACCACGCCGGCGAAGTCCCGATCCCAACTAATCCGCCGGGAAGACGCTACGACGTCACACTTCACCCCTACAATGCCGACACTACAGGAGCTACCGATGCCACTTTGTCTATTCAAAGAGCTATCGATGATGCCGGGGCAAGCGGCGGCGGAGTCGTTTACCTTCCCCCTGGCACATACAGGATCAGCCCGGCTGGAACCGAGTCCCACGCGTTGCGCATTGATCGCTCTGGTGTTGTGCTGCGTGGCGCTGGCCTCGGCCAGACCCGCCTTTTTCTCTCCACCTACCTGATGCGGAACAAGGCAACCATCAGTATAGGAGCCGACATCTCTAACTGGACTCGGCCATTGGAGGGCACAGCCCAGTATTTACGAGAGGATCTAACCCTGCCAACGACTGCCATCCCCCTTGGCGGAGCCCCTCGTTTTCAAGTGGGTGAATGGGTGATTATAACGCACGATACCACGGCGGCCTGGAACCATGAGCACAACATGGACTGCGCCAGCTTCCCCAAACCGTGTTGGAACCCCAACGATGTTCCTGGCGCTATGTTTTACAGACGTGTCGTGGCCGTCGACGCCGTGGGCAATACCATTACTTTAGACGCACCCACACGTTACCACCTGCGCACTCGGGATCGCGCCCGAGTCTACCGCGTCGGCCCTCACATCGAGGAGGTGGGCATCGAGAGCCTATCCATAGGAGAGCAGGAGCATCCCGGTGAGTGCGCCCGGACTGGCAACGAGCAGGACAACCCAGCATTCCCTTGCAACTACGAGACCCACGGCCACGACGCCGTCCTGTTCTCCCACGTGGTCAACGGCTGGGTTCGCAACGTATCCAGCTACGCGCCACAGTCAAACCCCAGAGGTTACCATTTGCTCTCTGACGGCATAGTGCTACAACAGAGCCGCCACATCACAGTAGAGGACACCGATCTCCGCAGGCCCCAAAACCGGGGTGGGGGCGGCAACGGCTACCTGTACACTCACTGGGGGAACGACAACCTGATCCAAAGAGCCAAAGCCTACGAAGGCCGCCACAACTTCAGCTTTCAGACGGCCCAGTCAAATGGCAACGTCATAAGGGACAGCTATGCCTATCGAGGCAGCCTGAACTCAGACTTCCACAGGCATCTCTCCCACGCCAACCTGGTGGAGAACGTGGACCTGGACCAGGAGATCTTTGAAGCGATCTGGCGAGGTGACTACGGCACCATTCCGCACGCTCAGTCTGGCACACAGAACGTCTTCTGGAACATCCTGGGCCTCGCGCCAAAAGACGGCAAAGGCTACAGTGTTATCTCAGACCAATTTGGCTGGGGCCTCGTCATCGGGACCCGGGGTGCAGCCTGCGGGGTTAGCCTTCCAACCACACCTGGCCGGACTGAGCCCCAGGATATACTGGAAGGCGCGTGCCGAGGAGGCTCCCTGACACCCCAATCCCTCTACCTGGACCAATTGCAGCGGCGATTAGGGACGATGGCTCCCGCGCCTGGCACACCACCTCTCTTGGGTAGCCCTAGCGACGGTGTTTCTGTGCTAACCCTGGGGCCAACTCTGGCCTGGACCAACCCCCTGGGTACATCTCAATACCATATTCAGGTTATACCGTCCACCGACGACGGCCCAGCCATAGACCTGATAATCGCCGACACTGCCCAGGTCAATGATGCCAGATTCGCCATCCAAGCCCCCACTATAGGCCAGGGCCCCTATGTTGTGCTCCCCGGAATGAGCTACAGGTGGCGGGTTAGAGTCAGCAACAAAGCCAGCGTTGCTTCTATAGACGACCTCTCTTGGTCCCCTTGGTCAGAGGCCCGCACCTTCCGAACCCCGGCGAGGGACAGCTCTCGAATATTGCTCCTCTCTCCCAGCAATGGGAGTGTCGTCGCAGGAGGACATCAAATCCTGACGTGGGACAACGATGATAAGGACGTCTTCTATTACGAAGTGCAGGTGAGTCCTGACTCTAGGTTCGGCGAGGGAGGGGCAGTGGCTCCCGTGTGGCACAACCTAGTCCACGGTGGTACATCGGAGCCGCTAAATAGCTGGACTACGCCAGAGCTGGATTCAGGAGTGGCTTATTACTGGAGAGTGCGGCCCAGAGTACAGGGAGACGGAACGCCAGCAACCTGGGCCGAGGCGAGGCGCTTCTCAGTGCAGTAACTTTACGCTACCGGGTGAACGCTCGGTATAAAGGCTAGAGTGTTAAAGGGACGCCTGGGCCCGCTGGAAAGCGGTCAGCATCTTTTTATACTGCAAGGCCAGCTCATCTTCGCCCATGCTCACAGTTTCCGGTGTCACGGTCAGCACAATGGGAAGGTAGGACGGGGCGCTAGTAGCGGTGGAAGATGTGGGAGACAATGTCGCCACCATCAGCGGCGCTGTCTTCTCTTTGTTGCTTCTCCTTTTTCGCAGAGCTGAGGTTGGTCGGCCTCTTCTCCCAGAGGTTTGTAGAGCAGGGGACAGCTCCAATTCCGCTACTCGACAAAGCTCAACAAAGAACCGCGCCGCCTTAGCGGCCATCTCCGGCCCCATGTTCATCTCCATAACGAAGTAGTTGTATACGTCCTCTTTAGCCGCCTGCCTCAAGTCCAACCCAGAGAAAATGGCAGAGTATGCTTTCCTGATAGACTCCTGTAAAGCGAGGGTGTAGGCGGGCCCCCTGGTTTTAAACCCGCGACTCGCCTCCGTAGGACGGCCCAGTTCATCTACCAGACCCAGATACCTTAGAGCCCCAACCACCTTGTACTCGTTGCCAGGGGCAATTCCACTCGTGCGCAACAGCGCCTCATCGATTCTGCTCACAGAGCCTTTTTGAAGGAGGAGTAGCCCCTGAATCATCCCCCTGGTAGGCCCATACGGTGGCAAAACTCCTCTATCCGTAGAGTTCACAAGACCCTCCACTCAACTCGGACTGTGTACCCCGCTCAGGTTTTTGTAGTCCATAAGCCTCGAACTGTATTATATACTAAATACTGTGGATAGTCCACATTTTTAGTGCCTCTGGACTACATGTTGACGGAACTGATCCGCTGGACGCTGTCCAGTCACAGTCCCAAGCGTCAATAGGCATCTTTACTCGGAGTCCGCACTTAATATAACCTTCGGAATTGCACGAGACTATGCAGGTCCGTTTGCCTCTGGAGCGACCAGTCCGCAGTCCTATATCTGGTATCGTCTCTAGGCCTGCTAGACTGCCAACGGATGGGCAGTCCGATTATTGAACACTGGGGAGACTGTTGCGACGGTGGCGGGCACGCCCGGCGCTTTTGTCTTTTCAGGCCCCGGGTGGGCCGCGCTATCCGATGAAAGGGCCTTTGAGGAGTTCCTTGAAGCTCTCTACAGTAGCTCCATTGATGGAGAATTCGAAGATAGGTATGGAGCGTAAAACTGTCTCACCTTGCCACAAAAAGAGATAGGCTCTGTAAGCGCCGTCCCGGGTGTCCCCTACCCACCCATTAAGGGGAGATCCTCCGTCCTCGCGGACCTCTACTGCTTCCCCTAGTTTAAGGGTAACGTCAGCTTCCCAGGCGGCCTTGCCCTGCTGGGCCGACAAAATCCAGTACCCAAAGTGGCGTTCCCCGTCCAGACTGTACACATCGAGCACAGGGGTAGCCTTGGGCCCTGCATAGCCTAACCGCG
>JAENIT010000023.1 GCA_016844365.1 Dehalococcoidia bacterium | reverse complement strand
AGGTAGCTGTTCCAGTAATTCTTGTGTGGATTCGGCGGCCAGGTGGCCGGTCTGGGATTCGGGAAGTGGGAGGAATGTAGCCTCAGTGAGCTTGGCAGCCATGATGGGCAGCAGGCTTCTGGGAACAGCAAGGGTGACCAGTCCGGCCCCAGCCCTCCCTGCGGCGACGCAGGACAGGGCCGCGGCTCCGATGTAGTTGATTGAGCCGGCCACTACCATAACCCGTCCGAAGGTTCCTTTGTTGGAGTCGAGGGGGCGATGGGGGAGAAGAGCGGCTGCCAATTGAGGGGTGATTAGCTCGGTGGGCACATCCTGGGCCAGATCCTCCGGTATGCCGATGTCCGCTATCTTAAGCTCTCCCAAAGCGGAGGCTGCGGAGCCGCTGTAGAAGCCGAGCTTGGGGAAGGCGAGGGTTACTGTTAGGTCCGCGAGTACGCAAGCAGGGTCGAGGGCGCCGGTATCAGCGTTGATCCCAGTGGAGAGGTCTACTGCCACCACCTGAAGCGCCCGACGGCGGGCCTTTTCCTCTCCGACCCGCTCCAGCGCCTCCTTGAATATTCCGCTAAGGGGTCGGGAGCGTCCCGTGCCCAGGATGGCATCCATAACCACGCTGGCGCGGGATAGGGTCTCGCTGAACTGTTCTAAGGCTGGGTCCTGGTCAGCCGTGAGTATCGGAATGCGGCGTTCGCGGAGTAGAGCCAAATTCCGGTCATCGTGGGATCTGGGGGCCAGCAAATAGATGATGATGTCAGCGCCCCAGTCGTGGAGGTGTCGGGCAGCCACCAGGCCGTCGCCGCCGTTATTACCAGGCCCCACCATCGCCAGCATCCTCACTCCAGCCACTCTGCCCAACCACCCTCTCACCTCCCTGGCCACAGCCCGCCCCGCGTTCTCCATCAGCGCCTGGGTGGACAGCCCCGCTGCCTCGGCGCGACGGTCTATCTCTCGCATTTGCGCAGCGGTCACTATTTTCATTACGGTAATTGCCCCCTGCCACCACGTAATCTTCTAGTAGTGGTCATACCATATTCTTATTGGTGATGTTCCCTTTGGGGCGCGTAAAATCACTCCTGTAGTTTTATGCCATAAGGCTAGGCAAAAATGTTCTAATATGATACTACCTTTAGTAGTTTGTCTCCAGCAACTATTTCAGAGTCGGTGGCCGGATTTGAAATATATATTGCTAACCCAGCCCAGCGCCTTTATTTTCTGACACTTTCTGCCTCCCTCTGTGCTCATCGCCTGACCTAAAATGCTATACTCTAGAGGGAAGCCTTGTTTAAAAGGCTCATATTAAAGTTAATGCATGATAGAGGGTAGTATAGCGCCCCAGGTAGTTCTCTACAGCCACGAGCGGTGAACGCCCTGCCGAGTAGTGAAGGAGTTCCTTTCACAGATCGGAGTAAGCTACACCCTGAAGAACGTGAGCCAGGATCCGGAGGCCCTGGAGGAGTTTCTACGCATGGGCGTCCCCCTTCCTCCGGTTACGGTTATCGACGGCCAGGTGGTGGCTGGCTATAATCCGGGCAAAATTATGGCGATTCTGGGCCTAGAGGCTACAGACAAGTGGCTGTTATAGGGTATAATGGGTACGTTAGAGGCTTCTACGAGGCCGTTTGACCGGAACCCCACTCCGAGGTCTCATAACAGGCCCCGTAGAAGGGTTTGTCCTGAGTTCATATCGAAAGGGTAGGCTATGTCACTAGGAGCAAAGTTGTACGTGACAGTGACGCCGGAGCTGGCAGAGGCCTTGGACCGCCGCTGGACGGGCAGGGAGCCCCGGCATGATATGAGGTTCGCGGTGGTGAGAGAGTGGTACGTACCCGCACCTGAGTGGCAGCTCCACTACGGAAGGCACCCCATCAGCTACCACGGCTACCACGGGCTGGACATTTGCCACTGGCGCTACCCCCGGGGCGGACAGGAGTACCTGACTCTCTGGTGCGAAAGTCACGGAGACATTGAGCACGCCAAAGAGACCATAAAAGATATTAGAGCTCTGTTAGACGAGGCTTCAGGGCCTAACTCCTACCGAGTTCTAAAAGAGGAGTTTCGGAACCAGGAGATAAGATAGGCCTAGTTCCCGCGGGATCACTACAGGTAGTTACACAGGCTTACTTTAAGGGCGATGAAATGTCGGTAGTAAAGGGCACGGTAAACATTTACAAAGGTGAGGAACGGCTGCCAGTGGGTACAGGCTCTTGTACGCTGATGATCCGAGCCGACGGCTCCTCCGGCACCATATCGATGCGAGAATGGGCCGCCCCACCTCAGGAGATCAACCCCCTAGATGATCCTTACCAGGAAGGATGCCTGATCCAATTCCAAGATGGACGGACCGCTCCGGTGGAGTTCACCAAGCACACTGCTACCGGATGCGGCCCCGATATCCTTCGCTTCACCCTTAGGGGGCCCCTAAGGCCCTGACAGCTCGAAAGAGAGTTACTCCCGTCGAAAGGAGAGAGAGATGGCGCACCTGATAACCATAGCCAGGGAGATGGGTAGCCTGGGGGACGAGATCGCCACCGCCGTATCGGAGAAACTACAGGCGCCGCTCCTGGATCGAGAGATCCTTTTCAGAGCCGCGGCCTTGGCGGGAGTCTCCGAGGCGTCCATCCAGGAGGCGGAGCGGGTCCCCTCGTTCCTGGAGAGAATGGTCGCCACGCTAGGGAGGTACCCGGTAACCTGGGACGTGGACATGGAAGGCACAACCGCTCCGCTTGTTCCACCTTTGTCCACAAATGTATACCGGCTCCTGATTGAGGAGGTTATCCGCGCTATGGCCCAGAGTGGCAGCGCCGTCATCGTAGGCCACGCCGGCCAGGTAGTTCTTAAAGACTTCCCCTCAGTCCTACGGGTCTTGGTCTGTGCGCCCTTCGAAATGAGAGTCGAAAGGGTGATGAAACAAGCCTCAGTTCCCCGCGCGGAGGCAGAAAAACGGATGCGAGAGGATGATAAGACCCGGGAGGACTACTTCCACTCCTACTACAGAGTCGCTTGGCGGGACCCTCATCTCTACGACTTGACCCTAACCACAACCAGAATAGACACAGAGGCTGGGGCCGAAATAATTTTCGATGCCGGCGCGCGCCTCGGCTACTGGTAATGGTAGACTGGGATTTAAGCCTCTAAAGCCCCTTCTAGGTCTCAATACCCAATGGTGGTTCCACAAGCCCTTAGCTTCATCCCAGGCGTTTTTTTAAGCCCCTAGCAAGCCTTTAGGGTGATGTCTTGAGCAACCCTAAGCGCCCCTGGCAGGTCATGCCTTTCCTCTTAAGCAGGTGCTCCTTTCCCTCTTCCCAATGAGCCCCTCCTCAAGGCTGCGGGTCGCCACCCTACCATTACCTTATGGGAAATTTCCAGCAGCCTCCCGCGCGGGCATTTCAGGATAGTCAACTAATATGAGTGTTATTACCGTGAACTCAGTAAGGTTTCTGCAGCTACGCTTTTATAAAGGCGCTATTACCGTCCGGTCAATAGGGGCTGCCGGGGGTGCCTGATCCCTATTGACAACACAAGCGGCAAGAATACTATTATCCTTTCTGGGTGCATTGCACATTATCTCCCACTCTTCAGAGGTCGCGCTATGGGTAACTTAGGAGAAATGATAAAGAAGTACCGCGAGCGAGCTGGCCTCTCTCAGAACGCCTTGGCCCGAATCGTAAGCGTTAACCCTGCCTACATCAATCGCCTAGAGAAAAGGGGGCAGGGCGCCGGCAACCTGACCCTTGTCAAGGGCGTGGCTGCGGCCATATGCCAAAATGCCATCGAGCGCGACATAATGCTCGCCACGGCGGGGCACCTTCCCTTGTCCCTGGCTAAAGTGGGAGCCGACGATCCTACCCTGCTTCTATTGGCTGACATCCTCTCGGATAGCTCTATTCCTGAGCACGATAAGGAGCTTTTCCGTCTCCATGTCCGATTAGCAGCTCGTCCCTGGAGAGATACGGGCCTTTAATAAACTGCTCTTTCTGTCTATATCCGGACTTTTATGTTGGAGCCGCGCTACCTCTGGGCGGATTATTGTGAGTATTTATTGAGATCTATGAGCCGTAGAGTTTCTAAGCAAGAATTCTTTTTCGAGGGTATCGAAAACCCAAACGGGACCATATTCCCCGATGGGCTTATAGACCATGTGATGCCTTTCCTGACTCCATCAGAATGGAAGGTCTGCACGTACATAATTCGCCGGACTTTCGGATGGAAAAAGGAGAGTGACGATATCTCTCTCGACCAAATCTGCAACGGTATTGTTAAGAGAGATGGCGTTCACCTGGACTATGGGACCCAGTTGGACAAAAAAACCACTATCCGGGCTCTCAGGGGGCTCGAATCGAAGGGGGTTATCACTACAAAGCGCAACTTCTCCTCCCACAAGGGCTTCGAAGCTACTACTTACTCCCTTCGATTCCGTGGACAAGCCCCAACCAGTAACCTGGTGTCAAATATCACCAAGGATGCCCCCATCCTAGAGGAAAAACAGGACAAGCCTTCTCGGGTGGATTCTTGCCACTCCCTCGTAGAGATGATCCCCGATCCCTGGGGCAGTGATACACCTCTCCTTGTAGACGAAATCCATAAACAACCAACATTCCAAACACTCACTTCCCATAAAACAGATAACTTAATAATTAAAGAGGATAATCCCTGGTCCGTAATCCTGGTTGAGCTGAGAAGAAAAATGACAAGGGCTAGCTTTGTCACCTGGTTGCAGAGGACCAAGTACATAAGCCACGATGAAGGCACAATTATAGTCGGCGTCCCATCCGCCGCTGAAAAGGAGTGGCTGGAAAAGAGACTCCTATCCGTAGTCCGTAAGACTGCCAGCGGACTGTTAAGGCAGGAGGTCGAAGTGAGGTTTGTCATTGTGCCTTCAGGAGGCGCAGGCATGGAAACGGCTCAAGTGGAAGGTCTATAATAGAGGCGTTACAGACATATACAGGGACTGTTGTTGAGATTATGAAGATAGGTCAAGCAAGTAGAGAGTTGGGGATACCGGTCCCAACGTTAAGAAGGTGGACCATGGAGTTTACGTCGGGGCTCAGCCGTGAAGCCATAGGGGGTAACGGCATACCCCGAAGGTTCGCAGCAAAAGACCTTCGGCTACTGAGCAGGGTTAAGGAATTACTTGCGGAGGCTGATAGCACTTATGGGAAAGTAAGAGAGCAACTGGAGAGGGAGGGGTTTTTCCAACAGCTCAGACCAGTGCAAGTAAGCGCTTACGTGAATGATACGCACCAGCCTTCAAGCGAAGAGGAGAAGGTTGCCGTCGAGCGATATGTTATGGGTATATTCGAGAAGGCGATGGAGGGGTACCTTAAGCGGGTAGAGGACCTTCAGCAGGAGATCGAGGATCTGAAAGATGAGATAGATGATATGAAGGATGTAAGCCCCAGCCCGGGAGGAGGGTCTGCTAAATTACCATGGCCTCTTAGGTTAGTGTTCTAGGGCTGGCCTCACCGGAACGTGATGTCCCAGTCGTAGGGGATTTCACCGGTGTTCCATGGGAGTCGGTACTCATCTGGGTCATCTCTACTGTAGGCCTTGGTAACGAAGTAAATAAGCGCCGACGGATCGACTCCAATAGTCTTGTACCCGTGGATCACGCCAATCGGTATTTTCACTAGAACAGGGTTCTGCTCCCCCATAAAGACCTCCTGCACCTCCCCTTTGGTAGGAGATCCCTCTCTGGGATCATAAAGCACGGCTTTGATCATCCCCCGCACCACCACCCAGAGGTCGTCCTGGAGGCTGTGCCAGTGCCAGGCCCGGACCACACCCGGGTAGTTCAACGAGAAGTTGGCCTGGCCGAAGCGGGTGAAGACCTCCTCGTCCTCTCGAAGCAGCTCAGTGAACATCCCTCGCTCATCGGCGTGGATGGTCAATTGTTTGATAGAAACGCCGTGGATCACTGGTTTTTCACCCTCCTCGCCACAAAAAAGTACACGATGTGAGTGTACGCCAGGCCGCCGAGGATGTCCACTACGTAGTGGTCGGCCAGGAAAACCAGGGCCGTCCATACGGCCAGAGAATACCCGGCCATAGGCATAGCCCGCCATCCCATAAGTCGGCGCATCCAAAGGAAGGCGAGCCAGGGATAGGCAGCGTGTAGGGAGGGGAAAGCCGCCACCGGATTAGGGCCGATCAATCGATAGATGGTGGGGAGGGCGTAGATACCCGTAGGTTCCTCCGCTCTGAAGACCGACAGGCGCTCGGCGGGTATAAAGCCCTGGTCCATGGCCATCCAGGGGGGCATAACCGGCATGATGAGGAAGGTTATAAAGCCGGCATAGGAGAGGATCATGATCGAGGCGGTGAAGGGGCGAAAGTAATCTCGTCGGGACAGCCATAGCCACAGGCCTACCATGACCGGAATGAAAAAATGGGCGCTGTAAAGAACTATCGCCAGCACTGCCAGTCCCTTGGGTTCACCGATGTTGACCCACAGGCGCTGGAGCTCCACAGTGGGTATCGTCCCAAATAGGGCCCTCTCCAGAGCAGCGATCTCCCAGGTCACAACCCTGGTGTTGAGGTTGTCGGCGAAGCCCCGGAGAGCGTCGTAGGAGAGGAGGACCAGGAGAAAGGGGGTCCAATCCCTCACGAACTGGCTCCCGCGGCCCGTCACAAAGAAGAGAAAGGCCAGCACCAAGGCCAGATTGTCTGGCCGCCACTCAATGCGGAGAACCAGGGTAAGGAAGAGGATAGTGGATATGAAGACGGTCTGGGTGAGGGTTACAACAGGGGCCGCCCAGAATCGCTCAACAATATAAGTTTTAAGAGGACGATAGACTTTGATAACGACAACATCCACTAAAGACGCAACCTTAAACACGTGAGAGGAAGCGAACTCAGCTTCTAACTAAGCCCAACTAGGGATATGCTCAAGCCCCTTTACGGGCCTGCACACTCCTTATATTGGCCCGCCGTTCCTCATAAAACTCTGTCACGTATTGGCCTCTGAGTCGCTCTCTTATAGCGGCGATCATGACATTCGCTTCATCCGCGCAGCCCGTATGCAGTATTACAATCTTGGGCCACTTTCGAAACCCCCGCCTATATGCAAATAATATCAACCACCTCTCGATCATGCAAATATTTTCAGCGGTAGAGGGTCATTTTGATTCTGGTGCGAGCACTAATGAACGCATACACCGTTTGACACTGGCGAGCGTAAATAGTACGCTACTGGCATCCTACTAGTTGCGAGGCCTGTCCTGAGCACAGTCGAAGGGAGGTACTATGGCCACCTACATTATGCTGAGTAAGCTAACCAGCGAGGGCCGGAGGACGGTCAAAGAGCGTCCCCTCCGGATCACCGAAGTGAACGAGGAGATTGAGCACATGGGCGCCCGGGTGGTGGCCCAGTACGCGGTTTTAGGTCCCTACGATTTTATCAGCGTACTGGAGGCTCCAGACAATGAGACCATTGCGCGAGTATCGGTGGAGCTGGGCGCGCGCGGCACCATCGAGATTATGACCCTGGCGGCCATCCGGGTGGAAGAGTTCCAAGAGGGCCTGCTGCACTCACACTAGGATGTCGGGCTAGCGGCCACCGTGGTCGAGGGTTGGGG
>JAENIT010000194.1 GCA_016844365.1 Dehalococcoidia bacterium | reverse complement strand
CTAACTACGTGATGCTGGAGTACGGCCAGCCCCTCCACGCCTTCGACTATACTCGACTCAGGGGCGGGAGGATTGTGGTACGAAGGCCGCGGCCCGGAGAGTCCATTACTACGCTGGATGATGTGAAGCGGGAGCTGGCCCCGGACATGCTCCTAATCTGCGATGGGGAGGAACCGGTGGCTCTGGCGGGTGTTATGGGGGGACTGGACAGCGAGGTCGAAAGCTCTACCACCAATGTGCTCATCGAGTCCGCCAGCTTCAACAATATCAGCATTCGGCGCACCTCCGCGGCCCTTCGCCTGCGCAGCGAGGCCTCTCTTCGTTTCGACAAGGGGCTTAGCCCGGAGCTTCCGATGGTGGCCCTGCGCCGGGCCACCCAGCTTATGTTTGAGCTCTGCGGCGGCTCCGCGGCTCCTGGAGTCATCGATATATATCCTGGCAGGCGAGAGCGGGAGTCTATAGGCCTCACTGCTCAGAAGGTCAAACGAGTGTTGGGAATGGAGATGGACCGGGCTGAGGTGGCCCGCGTGCTGGGCAGCTTGGGTTTCGAGTGCCGTGAGACGACAGGGGATGCGCTTAGTGTGACTCCTCCCTACTGGCGCACCGACGTCTCCATCCCAGAAGACCTGGTGGAGGAGATCGCGCGAGTTGTGGGATACGATGTGGTGCCCACCACGGCGATCTCAGGCCAAATACCAGAGTACCAACCCTACCAGGTACGAGAGTTGCGAGAGCGGGTGAAGGACCTCCTCGTGGCGTGCGGCTGGCAGGAGGCGATAAATTACACTCTGACCAGCCTCGCCCAGCTTGAGAAGGTAGCGCCTCCTCAAGAGCTGAAGAACTCTTCTCCCAAATCGGTGGCTAACCCCATGTCATCGGAGCAGGAGTACCTGCGCACCACCCTTCGAGCCGGTATCCTGGCAACCTTGGCCTCGAACCTGAGGCACCAGGAGTCCAGTGTCCGAATCTTCGAGGCCGGCAGGGTGTTCATCCCTCAGCAAGACGATCTGCCCAGAGAAGATGAACGGGTGGTGGGAGTAGCTTGGGGTTCCAGCAGTGAGGGACACTGGAGTGGGAAGCCTGATAACCTGGACTTCTACGACGTTAAGGGGGCATTGGAGACCATTGTGGAGAAGCTGGGTGGCGAAGCCTCGTTCGAGTCCTCCCATGACCCCGACCTCATGCCCGGGCGCACCGCCAAGATCCTGGTGGACAGCATCGAAGTGGGTGTCGTCGGAGAGGTGCATCCTCAGGTGACCACGAGGTTCGAGATCGAAAGTGGGCCAGTGTTCCTGTTCGATGTGGACTTGGCGGCATTGCAGGGTATCACCGCGACGAGTCGCCGCTACCGGCCCTTGACGCGATTCCCAGGCGTCATAGAGGACCTGGCCCTGGTGGTGGACATGGATGTTGCAGCGGATGATGTGAGGAAGGTAATCGAGGGGAACTCCTTGGTAGTCCAAGCCAATCTCTTCGACGTCTACACTGGGTCTCAGGTCCCCCAGGGGAAGAAATCCCTGGCCTACTCGGTGACCTATCAGTCCTGGGAGCGCACGCTGTCCAGCCAGGATGTGTCCCAAGCTAGAGAGGAGATTCTGGAGCAGTTAGGACGAGAGGTGGGAGCTGATTTGCGGGGATAAGCTTTAGGAAAAAGAGCTCTAAACCGCCGTTAGGGCAAAGCGGCTTCTCAATCTAAGACTGAGGTTGTCGATGGCCAGCACCACAACCAGGGTGAGGAGCAGGGCTGTCATGAGATTATTATATTGGAGAAGCTGCACGTAACCTATTAGATAGAAGCCGACGCCCCCCGCTCCCACGAAACCCATTATTGTGGAAGCCCTCACGTTGTACTCGAACATAAAGATCAGTTGAGCTAGAATCCCGTTGGCGGCTTCTGGGATGACGGCGTATCGCATAAGCTGCAAATTGTTGCAACCCACGCTGCGGACTGCCTCCAGCACCTCGTAGTCAACCCCCTCGAAGATCTCGTAGTACAGTTTTCCCAGGTAGCCAAGAGAGTACACAGCGATGGCCATAGTGCCGGCTCCGGGGCCGAGACCGAAGGCCACCACAAAGATGATTGCCCATAACAGTGACGGGATGGTTCGCACGACGGCCAGTAGGAGCCTTACTCCTCCTGATGTTACGGGACCGAACAGGTTTCGGCTTGCCAGCAAAGCTAAGGGAAGGGCTAGAGAAACCCTAAGATGGTGCCAGCGAAAGCGATTTCCACCGTTTCTACCATGGCGAGGGCTACGGTGGGGATGACGGCTGTGTTGGGAGGGAACAGGGAGGTGACGAAACTTCCTATGTTGACCGCGCCGCGGCCTAGACGTAGAGGGTCCAACAGCCCCACGTTTCCCAGGGAGAGCAACCATGCTGCTGTCAGGAGAATGAAGAGGCCCTTAAATCCAGAGAATGCCCGTATCATTTCAGCACCTTGCTCAGCATCTCCAGGTTCATCTCAGACCCAAGGCACTCCAGCGCCTTTTCACCCCCCCGCAGAACGACTACCGCGTCCCCGTATTGTGAAACGATGTCTAGCTCGTGGGTGGTCATAACTACTGTAACGCCCTTATCCACTATCCCCTTGACGCTGTTCATAATGTCCCGGCTGGTTACTGGGTCTAACTGGGAGACAAACTCGTCTGCGAGCAGGAGCTTGGGCCTTTGCATCAGGGCCCTAGCGATGGCTACTCGCTGGCGCTCTCCGCCGCTCAGGTTGAAGACCTTTTCGTGGCTTTTGTGTCCTATGCCCAGGTCATTCAGGACCTCTTCCGCCTCGTCGACAATGTCCCTGGGGAAACTGCTAACAAGGGAGGCGAGGGTGCTGGATCTACCTAATGCCCCGGTGAGAGCGCTCTCCATGACGGTCAGGCTCCGGACAAGCCCTAGCTGTTGGGGGATGTAGGCTACCTGGCGGTTGAGATCCTTCTTCATTCCTGAGGCGGATATGTCCGCTCCCAGGACGCGAACAGACCCTCGCTGGGGTCTCAGAATCCCCTTGATGAGCTTGAGAAGTGTGGTCTTTCCGCTCCCGCTGGCCCCCAGGATTGTGGTGATGAGCCCCTGCTCCATGGAAAGTGTCACGCCCTTAATGATGTGGTTGGAGCCACTGTAGGCGAACCACAAGTCCTTGACTTCAGCCGCCTGGCTGGAGTCCCCCGCGAGGGATGGACTTTCCAAACTTGTCATACTAACCATAAAACTAGCGGGTAGTTGGGGAGAAGGGGACTATCACTTAAGCCGCTCCACAAACTGAAGCTCGGTCATCTGAAGGAACCTACTAAGGGAACCCAGGTGCTCCTGTGTGGTTGTCTCCTTGAAGCTAACGAAAATCCCGGAGATGAACTTTCGCATTAGTGGCCTATTCTCCGGATTGCCCATCTCTAATAGGGCTGCTTTCAGCTTAGAGCGTGTTGGCTCTTTCAGGTCTTTGCTGAAGACCACGGAGTGGGATGGTAGAGGTCCCTGCTGCTCTATAACCCGTGTATTGTCTAGCACCTCTCGATAGAGCTTCTCGGGCACGTCGCCGGCGATGATGGTGGCATCGACCTGTCCATTTTTAAGGGCCTCCCAGCTCTGTGCGTAGCCCCCGGAGAAGAATACCTGTCCAAAGAACTGCTTAGGGTCTGCCTCTTTACCCCCAGGCGTTAGCATACCCAGCTCTACCAGTCGGGCCATGGGTCCCACATATCCGGAGGTCGAAAGAGGGCTTGGGAAGCTGACCTGCTTGCCCTTTAGCTCCTGGAGGCTCTGGATGGGGCTATCCTTTTTCACCACCCAGTATGAGAAATAGTAGGGGGCCTCGGTCTTCTTGCCATCTATGACCACATCCCGCACTTCGGCTAGGACAACCTCGGCCCCGGCGTGCTTCTGGGCCAGGGCGGCGGGCCAGGCGCTCATAAAGGCCGCCTGGGCGTGCCCGAAGCGTAGGGCTTCTATCACCCCGGCATAGGTGGTGGGGAAGACAACATCAACCTCACTACCTATCCTGGCCTCCAGGAAGGTTTCGATCTCCTTGGCGTCGGAAGCCAGTTGCTCCGGCGTGCCGGTGGGTTGGACGGCAACGACCAGTTTTTCCGGTTTGGCTTGGGGCGCTGTGTCAGATGGGGTGGCTGCTGAAGTGCAGGCTAGCAGCGCTATGGCTAATATAGTAAGCGGCAGAATACGCATTGCGTTCTCCTTGTTGGGTATTACTTACTAGACCGCTAGATTGGTAGGATAACTCGCCGGCTAAGTTTTGCCACGTTAGCGTCCCTGTCATGGGCAGTCTTGAGAGTCTCCACCTTTACAGTTATCGTGGTGGTTAGTATAATAGGTCTAGGGAGGGGTCTATTTAGGGCGACCTAATATGCCTGTTTCGTACTCCCTAACCTGTGATAATCGTAACATACTGCCTAAATGTTGTCAAGTTAAAGATCTGTTAAAACAGGACTGCTGAATGAGCACAAACCATGTGTACGAGGAGTACCTGGAGGCCATCTACGTCATGGAGGTGGAGGGCGAGACGGTGATCGGTGCTCGTTTGGCGGGGTATCTAGGGGTCTCTGCTCCCACCGTTACTGAGACCCTCCAGAGGATAGTGAGGCATGGCCTGGCGGTGATGAACGACCGTAAAGAGGTGCAGCTTACTCCAAAGGGACGGGAGAGGGGCGAGATCCAGGTGCGCCGCCGAGTCGCCTTTCCACCGCCCTGGGAGACCCTGCAACCTGTCCTCACGGCAACCCTATTCCTGGCAACTGGGACAACCCGTTTTACGTTGGCATCCCTCTGGACAAGGTTCAGCGGGGAGACGAGGTTACTGTTGAGCGTATCCTGGAGCATGTGGAGATTGAAGTCGCGTTGCTGCGATACCTGTGGAATCACGGCGTCAAGCCCGGAGTTTCATTAAAGATAGTAGATGTGTCTCCCTCGGCGGGGACCATCATCGTTCAGAACGGTGGAGCGCAGGTATCCTTAGGTCTGGAGGCCGCCTCCAAAATCCATGTGAAACCATCGTCTTGTTAGAACTTAGAGGACCTTCACTACCATGAAAGGGGGTGTATTCAGGTGCCGATCTACGTATACCAGTGCGGTGTATGTAACCATCGATTTGAGCTGAGGCAAAGTTTTGACTCGGAGCCTCGTGCCTCTTGTCCCCAATGCCAAGGGGAGGCCCCCGGGCTCTTCGTGCCGCCGGGTGTAGTAGTTAAAGACCCCATGGCTAAAACATACGGGTCTACGTGGTAAGATAGCGGAACATGCGAACAGCAGGAGCGCTTATGCGTACTAGAATTAGCTCCAGAAACGAGGTGTGGTAAATTGCCCATCTACGAGTACCGATGCACACAGTGCCTTCATACCTTTGAACTCAAGCAAGGCTTTGACGCTGAAACCGTGATGCCTTGTCCTAAATGTAAGGCTGATGCCCGCCGACGTATCAACGCCGTGGGTATAATATTCAAGGGGAGCGGCTTCTATGCCACGGACCACAGCAGTTCCCATAGCGGATTCAAGGATCGGAGAGACGAAGGCGAAACCGTAAAGGATGGGGGGGAGGCCGCAGAGAAGAAGGAAGATAGTAGCACAGCTAAGGCCACCGCTGCTGAATCGGCCGCCACACCATCGGAGGAATAGCCTCAGCTCTTTATATTGGACACCCTGTCTGATTCGGGAGTTGTGCTAAGGGCACCTAACGCTACGAATTGAAAAACGGCAAAAACAGCTGAGCTCGCCCTTCAAGGGGCGAGCGCGTTTGTTTAGAAAGGCGTGAAGAGGCATGAAAGCGCTTATCCAGAGGGTGAAAGAAGCGTCGGTTAGCGTAGATGGTGAGACCGTAGGCAGTATAGGCCAGGGGCTCCTGGTCTTTTTGGGGGTGGCCCGGGGGGACACTGAAGCCGAGGCCGCTTCCCTGGTTGAGAAGGTGGTCAATCTCCGCATCTTCTCCGACGATGGAGGCCGATTTAACCTGTCGATCAAAGATATAGGGGGCGAGTTCTTGGTCGTAAGCCAGTTCACCCTTCTAGCCGATACCCGCAGGGGTCGGCGACCCAGCTTCACCGATGCCGCTCCCCCGGAAGTGGCCAGGCCCTTGGTGGACCGTTTCACAGATATGCTTAGCCAAACTGGTCTCAGAGTGGCCACAGGCCAGTTCGGGGCCTACATGCAGGTGGCGCTCCACAACGACGGCCCCGTCACCCTTATGCTGGATAGCGCTGTTTAAACATCTTCAGTCGTCAGCTTCGTCCTCTTACTGGTTCTCCCTAAGGAAAACCTGGACCTCACTCACCCACTTCCACATCGAGGCTGATGTCCAGGGCCCGGACCGAGTGGGTCAGTGAGCCCACGGAGATGAGGTCGACCCCTGTTTCGGCCACAGCCCGTACTGTGTCCAGGGTTATCCCCCCAGAGGCTTCAGACAAAGCGCGGTTGCCTATGGCCGCGACCGACTGACGCATATCCTCCGGCCCCATGTTATCGAGGAGTATAATGTCGGCGCCGGCGTCTGCGGCCTCTCGGGCCTGCTCCACCGTCTCCACCTCGACCTCGATCTTGAGGGTGTGGGGAGCCTTATCTCTAGCTTCGGCGATGACATCCTTGACGCCTTTGCCAGCTAGCGCGCCGGCTGCCAGGTGGTTGTCCTTTATCAGAATGCCGTCGCCCAGGTTCTGGCGGTGGTTGTGGCCGCCACCCATCCTTACGGCATACTTATCCAAAAGCCTAAGGCCAGGGGCCGTCTTCCTGGTGTCGAGTATGTGCGCTGGCAAGTCCTTTACCGCCTCCACGTATTTGGCCGTCTCGGTGGCGATGCCGCTCATCCGCTGAAGGAAGTTAAGGGCCGTCCGTTCGGCCTGGAGAATCCCCCGCAGGGGGCCCTCAATCAGAGCCACCACCTCTCCATCGGCCACATGTGACCCGTCATCGATCAGGAACGTAACTTTGATGTTGGGATCGACCCTGCGGAATACCAGGGCTGCTACCGGGAGGCCAGCTACTACTCCGGGCGCTTTTACCAGAACCCGGGCTCGCCCTATCAAGTCCTTTGGTATGAGGGCCTCGGTAGTGGGGTCGCCCACGCCCAGGTCCTCGGCCAAGGCTGAGTCGACGATGTGCTGGATCAATGAATCAAGGCCAGGCAGAGCGTTAGAGGTCATTTATGAGCGCTCCCTTACCGTATCGTCTCTCCCTTTTGCGAGACTCTCCTGGTTGATTACTTCCAAGATTTTTGTTACTGGAACTACTATCGCAATCCCCATATTAACCTTCTCCCTATCGAGAATA
>JAENIT010000193.1 GCA_016844365.1 Dehalococcoidia bacterium | reverse complement strand
TCGAGGGATGAAGGGGCACTCATCGGGCAGGTCGATGAGGTCGGGAGGCGCGCCAGGAATCACCCGTAGCTCCCGACGGAGGTCGTCTACTCTGGGGAGGGCTTGCATCAGCGCCCAGGTGTAAGGGTGGGATGGATAGCGGAAGACGTCCGCCACGCTGCCGTACTCCACAATAGAGCCGGCATACATTACCGCCACCTCATCCGCCATCTGCGCTATCACCCCCATATCGTGAGTGATTAGTATGACTGCAGTGTTGTGCTCCTGAGTAAACCCTCGGATCTGGCTAAGAATTTGGGCCTGTATGGTGACATCCAGTGCAGAGGTGGGCTCATCGGCTATCAGGACTTTGGGCCTTAAGGCCATAGCTATGCCGATCATAACTCTTTGAGCCATGCCTCCGCTGAGCTGGAAAGGGTACCGGTCGGCGAGCATCTCCGGGTCTGCCAGCCCGACTCCAGCCAAAATGTCTATGGCCGCTCGGTTTGCCTCCCGCTGTGACATTGGCAGGTGCGCTGTTAGCAGCTCAGCCACCTGAGTCCTGACTGAGACAATGGGATTCAGGCCCCCAAGAGGGTCCTGAAAGATCATAGATATGTCCCGGCCGCGGATCTGCCGTAGCTCCTCCTGATCCAGGTCATAGATATCCATCCCATCCAGGTGTACCTCTCCCTCTACTACTCGGCCTGGGAAGGGAACGAGGCGCATTATGGAATAGGCAGTGACCGTTTTTCCAGAACCGCTTTCTCCCACAATACCCAGGATGCGTCCTTGCTTGAGGGAGAAGCTCACCCCATTTACAGCCTTTACGACACCAACATTGGTGTAGAAGTAGGTGTGTAAATCCTTTACTGTTAACACATCATCGGACATATAAAAATCCCCCAAGGGCAGTTATCCCAGAGACAAATGTGCAGTTTACATACAGTATGATACTCTTTTGATCTATCAAGTCAACCATCGACCGGCGTATTTGGCCTAGCTAGGATGCTGGCTTATAATAGTATTTGATCGAAGAGGACGGGACTGGCAGGATGCAGCTCTAGAATCCTATTTTAGCCAGTAGCCCGTAAGCGGGGTTCCTACCGAATGCAAGCAATAGCGGTGACTCCAGGGATAAAGGGGAGCGCGGCCCTGGTGGAGGTATCAGACCCAAGGCCGGGACAAGGAGAGGCGTTGGTCATGGTGACCAGTGTGGGCATCTGTGGCACCGACTGGGAGATTCACATGGGACTCTACGGCGAAGCGCCCCCTGGTGAAGAGCGGTTGATCCTGGGCCACGAGAACCTGGGCCGTGTGGCGGCTTTGGGCGAGGGGGCTACCGGCGTCGAGGTGGGGGACTATGTAGTCTCCACCGTTCGCCGCCCCGATGATTGCGCAAATTGCCAGAGGGGCGAAAGCGATATGTGTAGCGCTGGAGGTTATCGGGAGAGAGGGATCAAGGGCATCCACGGCTTCATGGCCGAGTTCTATACTGAGAGGACGGAGTATCTTGTAAAGATTCCCAGAGAGCTAAGAGGAGCCGCCGTCCTCCTGGAGCCTCTGAGCGTGGTGGAAAAGGCTCTTTATCAGAGCATGAAGATTCAGGAGCGGATGGTCTGGTCGCCGAAACGGGCGCTGGTCCTCGGCGCGGGGCCTATTGGACTCTTGGCCACAGCTTTGCTTCGCCTCAGAGGGGTAGAGACTTACACTTTGGCTCGTCGCCCCGCCACGTCGCCCAAAGCCAGACTGGTGCAAGAGATGGGCGCTACATATCTGGATGGGATGGAAAGTCCTGTACCTACCCTGAAGGATAAGTTGGGGAATCTGGACTTTATCATAGAGGCCACGGGGAACAGCGGCGTTGCCTTCCAGGCAATGTCCATCTTGGGCGTAAACGGCGTATTGTGTCTAACAGGGGTCTCCGGAGGGAATGGCACTATGGAGGTGCCAACCGATGATATAAACCTTCAGATGGTGCTGGGCAATAAGGTGGTCTTCGGCACAGTGAACGCTAACCTCAGGGACTTCGAGAAGGGGGTCCAGCACCTTGGAGAGATCGAGGGTAGGTGGCCCGCCCTTGCAGAGCGGTTCTTCACTCACCGATACAGTCTGTCCCAGATCTCTGAGGCATTCGAAGCCAGTAATTCCTCGGACAGCATTAAGGTCATCCTGGATGTGTCCCCATAGAGGTATAGAGGCCCACGTGCTAGTTGCGGTAGTGCGCACCGCTACGCCAGAGCAGGCGATTGAGGTCTGCCGGGCGCTGGTGCGAGGCGGGATAACGCTGTTGGAGATAACTATGACCATCCCTCAAGCGGCGACCGTCATAGCGGAGGTGGTCAAGGACTCACGAACCATCGTGGGTGCAGGGTCTGTTACTTCCGTGGCCCAGGCAGATGCTGTCCTAAGCGCAGGGGCCAGGTTCGTAGTGTCCCCGGTGAAGGCTCTCGATTTGATACCTATTTGCCACAAAGCTGGGGTCCCTTGCATTATAAGCGGTCTAACCCCCACAGAGATTCTGGAAGCCCACGAGGCAGGCTCCGATATGGTGAAAGTCTTCCCAGCGAGCAGCCTCGGCGGCCCGGCCTATATACGCGCTCTTAGAGAGCCGCTGCCGCAGCTAAAGCTCATGCCATCGGGAGGGGTTGGCCTAGACAACCTGAAGGCTTACTTAGAGGCTGGAGCTTCCGCTCTGGCCTTGGGGGGCAGCCTTATGCCGTCAGGGCCGATTGAAAGGGGCGAATACGAGGAAGTAGCAGAAAGGGCTCGGCAACATGTCGCCGCTCTGGACGAGGTTCGGAGGGCGATGGCGGCGGGAGGATGACGTCTCAGAGTATAAGATGGATAAGGGGTAACTATCGTGGATTTGGGGCTTAAAGGAAAAGTAGCTCTGATTACCGGCGGCAGCCGAGGCATCGGAAGGGCCATAGCCCTCGGCCTGGCCGAAGAGGGATGTAAGGTGGCCATCTGCGCCAGGGGTGCGGAGGCTCTGGAAGAGGCCGTGCGGTCTATCAGGGAACGGGGAGCTGACGCCCTCGCAGTGCCGGCGGACATAACACAAGAAGAGGACATTCAAGGGTTTGTTGACAAGGCCACCAGCGCCTTCGGAGCAGTGCATATTCTGGTCAACAATGCGGGTGGCGGCGGCGGTGGCCTCCAGCCCACTGATGAGGACTGGCGCCGGGCCCTGGATATTAACCTCCTTGCCGCAATAAGGAGCAGTCGGCTGGTCACGCCCGTCATGATGCAGGAGGGGTGGGGCAGGATCATCAACATCGCCTCCATCTGGGGACGGGAGTCTGGAGGCGGCCCCACCTACAATGCTGCCAAGGCATCCCTCATCAGCTTCTCGAAGTCCCTGGCGATGCAACTGGCTCCCCACGGCATTACAGTCAACAGCCTGTGCCCCGGCTCTATCCTCTTTCCCGGCGGAGGTTGGGCCCGTCGTGTGGAGGCCGACCCCGAGGGCATGGCCCAGTTTGTGAAGCAGAACATTGCCGGCGGACGCTTCGGGCGACTGGAGGAGGTGGCCTCGGTGGCGGTATTTTTGGCATCGGAACAGGCTAGCTGGATTACGGGAGCGGCCATAAACGTGGATGGTGGACAGTCCAGGTCCAACATCTGAAGCAATCTGGAGTAGGCGGGGAAAATGAGCATTGAGAAGACCCTGGTAATGGCAGAGCATTTGCTGACGATGCCGAAAGATGGTTACCGATACGCGCTGGTGAAAGGAGAGCTGCGAAAGATGCCCCTCAACGGTGCTAGACATGGTAGCACTGTTGCACTCATACTGTCTTTCGTTGGAGATTTTGTCCGCAACCACAAATTGGGCAAAACCTTTGCCCCTGGAACGGGCTTCCTACTTTATCGAGCTCCCGATACAGTGCGAGCCCCCGATGTGGCCTTTGTATCCCGTGAGCGGCTTCCCGAAGGGGAGATTCCCGCCACATTCCTCGAGATGGCTCCAGACCTGGTGGTGGAGGTGGTGTCCCCCAACGATACGGCGGCGGAGGTCCAGGAAAAGGTTGAGGAATGGCTCAGAGCCGGAACCAGAATGGTATGGGTGGTCTACCCCAATATCCATTCCGTGACCGTATTTCGCTCCCTAAGCGAGGTACAGGTCCTGGGCGAGAGTGAATCCCTAAACAGCGCCCCGGTCCTCCCTGGGTTTAGCTGCCAGGTGAACCAGTTGTTCTAACATCCAAACAATCAGGTCTCGGTTACTCCTGTTGTTCCACAGTGAATTTCCCACCCCGATCCACCACTCGGTACCAGGTTCGGTCTGGAAATGCGGCCTTTAGTTTCTCTTCCACAGCCTCGTTCGGCGCGAAGGCAAAAACAGAGTCGCAATCGAGCTTGGGGCAGTTCATCGCCGCGAAATATGAAGTGTAAAGCCACCAGTCATCGGTAGTAATGATCGCCCCTTTCAGGGAAGTCGTCCTCCCTCCGAGTCCGGGACGGATTAACCCCCCCAAAGCCGTGCCGCTAGTGGAAGATCTGTCTGGAGAGACTCCATGAAGGGCGACTTGACGAGGCTCAAAGTACAGAAAGTTGGAGGCGAGAAGCACAACACCGAGTCCAAGAGCCGCACACTGCGCCCGAGGCCACGCTCCATCCACACCCATGCCTCCCAGTATGGACGCAACCCTTACTGTAAGGACCTCAAATCCACGAGCGGCAAGCAGCACAAAGCTGGGAAGGGCCTCGAGATAGTACCTGGGGCCAAAGGCGATGCCGTGGTAGAAATATCCCGCATAGGCGAGCACAAACAGCCCTGCGATGCTGCCATGGACTATATCCCACGACTTTGCCCCT
>JAENIT010000192.1 GCA_016844365.1 Dehalococcoidia bacterium | reverse complement strand
ACCCCTTCCTCCGACGGGAGCTACCGGGGGCCTGCCGGTGGAGGCCCTGGGGTAAGACTCCAGCCGAATGACCTGAGCTCCCATGTCTCCCAGGATAGACGTGGACATGGGGCCCGCCCACACCTCCGTGATGTCTATGATCCGTATTTTCTCCAGGGGTAGCATCGGCTTTCTCCTTTCCTTACTCTAGGGCTTTTCTCTCACGCCAGTGATGATCATAGGTCGAGTTGGCGCCGCTATTAAATCACGCCTTGGCCTCTGAGTCGCACCAAATCCTGCCTGCTGTATCCCAACATACCACAATACACCTCCTCGTTGTGCTCCCCCAGCAGGGGGGCGGGGCGTCTTATCTGCCACGGGGTCTCTGTCATCCTGAAGAAGTTTCCTGGGTAGGTTTGCTTGCCGGCTGCTGGGTGCTCTATCTCTACAAAGAACTTGCGAGCAATCATCTGGGGATCGCTCATCATCTCCTCAACGCTGAAAATAGGCGCCATCATCACCGACTCCACCTGGCAGGCCTCCGTTACCTCGTAGCGAGTCCGTTCCAAGAGCCAGAGAAGGAAGTACTCAGCCTCGAACTCATCTTTGTGATACTGGCGCTCCTGCACCGTGGCGAAACGGGGATCATCCAGGATCTCGGGATGCCCCATGGCCCGACACAATCGGCGGAAGAAGCGGTCCGCTCCAGCAGCAAAGACCAAAAAGCCGTCTGCGCAGGCGTACACGCCCCCGGGGAAGCCCGTGGGTAGCCGCTCCCGGGATGCGGACTCCTTGGTGTACTCATAAATCAGAGTGCGGGCGTCCACGTTGCCCATCATACAATCCATAGCTGAGACGTCTATGTGCTGTCCTATATCCTGCATTCGAGCGGTAAATAGAGCGCCCATGGTGGCGGTGGCCGCGGTGGCTCCCGCCTGAAACCATCCTGCATCGGGAGAGTACCGAAGGGGCTCCCTCTCCTCAATTCCGTGGGTGAACATCCTGGTAGTCATAGCGAAGGCCACGATCTCCGGGGCCTTGTAGTCCTTGTAGGGCCCGTACTGGCCGAAAGGGGTTATGGATGTGAGCACCAACTTAGGATTGACGGCGGAGAGTTCATTATAAGAGAGCCCCCAGGACTCCATCTTGCCTGGCGGGTAGTTCTCTATAACTATATCCACCCTCTTTACCAACTCCTTCAGGATACCCTGGCCTGTTGTAGTTTTGAGGTCGAGGGTGATTCCCCTCTTGTTGGTGTTTAGATGTAGGTAAACGCCACTCTTCTCGGCGTGGGGCATGTCCCCAGGGAAGGGCCCAATGCGCCTCGCGGGGTCGCCACCCGCAGGGTCTTCGACTTTAATGACGTCGGCCCCGTAATCGGCCAGGTGCTTGGCGCAGAAGGGGCCGGGGATGTCGGTCCCGAGATCCAGGACGGTAACGTCGGAAAGCGCTGAGTCTGCCATACTGCCTCCTTAGTTCCAGCCATGACTGAGGGTGGATGTTGCCTTTGATACACAATCATACAGAAAAGTCCTCCCCAAGCCAAGGGCGCGTATTCACTGTCGCTTTTCTTGCCCTTTTCCCATCACCAGGGTATAATTCCCTCGTATTACGCCATTTAGGGGAGAGAGCCATGCCGACACCCACCGCCTACTTCAAGAAGCAATTCGTGCCCCTTGCCGAGGCTAAGATCGGAGTTATGACCCACGCCTTCAACTACGGCACCGCCTGCTTCGAGGGTATACGAGGGAACTGGAACCAGGATGAGGGACAGATATACGTCTTCCGGACCCGGGAGCACTTCCAACGGCTCAAGGCCAGTTGTCGAATCCTTAGAATAGACCTGCCCTACACGGTAGATGAGCTGTGCGATATAACCCTCAGTTCTGAGATGCTGGGCGTGCGCCTCCACGATCTGGAGGACGACTTCCTCCTCTTTGTGACCCCCTTTGGCCCCTACCTGGACGTGGAGAAGGGTATCCGGTGTTGCGTCTCCACCTGGCGTCGGGTGGACGATAACACCATCCCGGCCAGGGCCAAGATAAATGGCCTCTACGTGAACAGCGCCCTAGCCAAGACCGAGGCCCATGACAACGGCATGGATGAGGCCATTATCCTGAACCAGGACGGCCACGTCTCCGAGGGCAGCGGCGAGAACATTTTCCTGGTTATGAACGGCAAGCTGGTGACCCCGCCGGTATCGGACAACATTCTGGTGGGCATCACTCGAGACACCGTTATGACCCTAGCCATGAACGAATTCGGCATCGAGACCGTGGAGAGGTCGATAGACCGTAGTGAGCTGTACATCTGCGATGAGTGCTTTATGACGGGGACCGCGGCCCATGTCTCTCCAGTCCTGGAGGTAGACCACCGTCCCGTGGGCGATGGCAAGGCGGGCGCTATAACCTCCCGATTGCAGAAACTCTATTTCGATGTCCTTAAGGGAAAGAACCCCAAGTACAGGGAGTGGTGTACTCCTGCCTACTCTAAGCTGGTAAAGGCATAAAAGCCCCTTAGCTATGGTGTTCCGCCCCAAGCGCTGGCCCGGGGCGGTGATGGGGATTGCCATCACCGCTATGGCTGCGGGCACGGCGTCCACGCTGATCCGCCGCCTGCTGGAAGAACCCCCCTCTCTGGCATCCTTTGTTGCTGGGGTAGCGACGGCGGCCCTCCTCTTCCTGGCAGCCCTCTTCGCCTACTGGAGCTTCTGCTGTTTTAGCCTGAGCTACCAGGTAGATCGCAACCGACTTGCCATCCGATGGGGCGCTACTGTCCACTATGTTCCTCTCTCCAGTATCCAGTCGATTATCCCCGGTGTGAGGGCCTCCGAGCCCGGGCGCATCAAGGGAGTAATCTGGCCGGGGCACTACAGCGGCAGTGGTGTGGTTCCAGAGTTGGGAGACATCCTGTTCTTCGGGACCAGCATATCCCCCAGAGATCTCCTATACGTAGTTACTCCCGCCGCCACATACGGTCTCAGTATAGGGATAGCCTCTCAGTTCATCCGCGAAGTGGATATCCGAAAGCGGATGGGGCCGACAGAGCCGTCGGCTCAAGGAGCCAGATCCTGGCCCCTAGCCACTCTCGAGGTCTTGAGGGATGGGGTTGTCCAGATCCTCTTTCTCTCCGGCCTGGCGACTAACCTGGCAATCTTTGCTTACGTGTTCTATATCATGCCCCAGTTGCCCCAGGTTACTGCCGTTCGCTTGACGCCTATGGGTGTGTCTGAAGGGACGGGAAGTAGCTGGGATGCGTTGCTGCTTCCTACCCTGGGGCTGTTTGCCCTCCTGGGGAATGCCGCCCTGGGTTTGCTCCTCTATCGCAAGGAGCGGGTTGCTGCTTATCTGTTTCTCGGAGCCGGAGGACTGGTGCAGCTTACTCTTCTAATAGCTGCAATGTTCCTGCTGGGGTAAACGCTGGGGGCGAGCTTTGCAGGGGATGGGACTCCCGCTATTTTGATTGATTAGTGGGAACCTGGAGTTACAGAAGACAGGCCCGTTGTCAGGATGAGGCTTGGAGCCGGGCCCCGTACTGGCGCTGATAGTATTCGGCATACTCCCCCGATTTTATCCTCCGCCACCACGGCTCATTATCGACGTACCACCTGACGGTCTCCTCCAACGCCTCCTCAAAGGTGCGCTTGGGACTCCAGCCCAGAGCCATCAGCTTCGATGAGTCCAGGGAGTAGCGACGGTCGTGGGCCGGGCGATCGGTTATGTGCTGGATAAGACTCGATGGCTTTCCCAAGAGGCTCACTATAGAGTGGGCGACTTCGATGTTGTGACGTTCGTTGCCGCCGCCTATATTGTAGACCTCACCCGGCTTGCCTTTCCGAAGCGCGGTGAGGATGCCCTCGCAGCAGTCCTGGACGTAAAGCCAGTCCCGCACTTGCCTGCCATCGCCGTAAAGGGGGAGAGGCAGATCGTCGATAGCGTTGGTGACGAAGAGGGGGATGAACTTCTCTGGATATTGCCGAGGGCCGAAGTTGTTGGAGGCCCTGGTGGTGACGGCATACACTCCGTGGCTTACGTGATAGGCCCGCACCATGAGGTCGGCGCCAGCCTTGCTGGCGGAGTAGGGGCTACGGGGCTCCAGATGGTCAGTCTCTTTGGAGGAGCCCTCGGCTACCTCACCGTAAACCTCGTCCGTGCCCATGTGCAGGAAGCGCTCCACTCCCAGCTTTCTCGCCGCCTCCAGGAGCACAAAGGTCCCGTACACGTCCGTCATCACGAAGGCCCCCGCCTCCAGGAGAGAGCGGTCCACGTGGGTCTCCGCGGCGAAGTTCACCACGGTATCGACGCCGCGCTCCGCCATCACCTTCTCCACTAGCTCGGCATCGCAGATGTCCCCCTGGACAAAGGTGTAGCGGCCCGCGAAGGCCTCGGCCAGCCCTGCCAGGTTCTCTGGATTGCCGGCGTAGGTGAGCTTATCGTAGATCACCACACTATAGTCGGGGTAGCCCTCCAAGGCCGGTGATAAGAGGTGTACGCACTAACCCTTGCTTACTCCCTTCGGCTGTTTATAGTACCTCTTGGATAAAGGTATCACACCAATAAAGTACCCTTCATCCAATAGGATGTCCGTTGTACGCTCCGACACCGTCTGGATTATCTCTACAGCCTCGTCATCGCCTCTGTCGGTATACGCGTTAATAAAAACGCTTTGGTCTTCTTCTCTTTCGTAGACCTCAAATTCCGAGTCGGCGTACTCGGCCTTAAGGAGACCTTCTAACTCAGCTACCAACTCACAGACCCGCTTGCTTTTCAAAGTTGCCTTTCGGAGTGGGGCAGGCCACTTCTTCTTGGTCATTTCTTCGCAACCTTGGACGAAGGGACTACACCTATGTTGTAGCCTTCGTCCAGCAAAATATCTGTAACCCGCTCCGACACTACATTAATAACATTCCACCCTGATGGCGTATTGGTGTATGCGTTGATGTAGACGCCCTGGGGATCTTCTCCTTCGTACACCTGGAACTCTGCCTCAGGGAAAGATGCTACCACCATAGAGCAAAGCTCCTTTACAAGAGCTTGAACCCTTGGATTACGTAGTTTAGCCTGTCTTATAGTAGCGGGCCAGCGCTTTTTCATTGAACTCTTTCCCTCACCAGACTAACCAGCTCTCTTGCCCTTCGCAGCATACCGAGGGCTTCCTCTCTATTTAATCGGCCGGGTTCATAGTCGGCTTTCTGTCGCCAAAAAGAACTATCTTGAAGAACTCCTCGAAGGCGACTAGGGTATATTCTTCGCCTGTACACCAACTGGCCCGAGAACTGCGCGTGAACAAATCTATGCTCCCATAGTCCTCTGGCTGGCCTGATCCCTTCGTGGATAAGGGCGGCTACCGCCGCCTGGAACATGGCGTAGTAGCAACTTCTGGCGCAGGAGTTGTAACGCCCGCCGTTAAAGTCGTCCTCCGAGGAGGCGAGGCTCTCCTCCGCTTTAGCTAGATAGTCCTCCTGCTCCGCCGTGACTCCACCTCTATCATTCTATCAGGGTGCTATTGAAAAGACATCACCCGTCATTGCTTCCACCGTCTACGAAGCAGCTACGTGTCAGCCCAGAGTCGCGTTCTTAATTAGCCTTACCTTTGGCGCTCTCCCTGGAGACTCCACCTCCACCGTAATCAGGTCTATTCGATATTGATCGGGGGTTATGTCCCGACTTTGCAGGTAATGATCGGCCACCGCGGACATTCGGGCCTCTTTGACAGGGGTTATCGATTCCTCCGGCGCTCCGTAGCTGCGACTGCGGCGGGTCTTCACCTCCACAAACACCAAACACTCTCCATCCTGCGCCACTATGTCGGCCTCGCCGTGGGGGCAGCGATAGTTGGTCTCCAGGATGTGGTAGCCCTGCCCTCGGAGGAAGCTCTGGGCGATGCGCTCGCCCCAGTCCCCGACCTCCTTGCGGCTTCTTGGTGGCATCACGCGTACGCCTCTGTCACTGCAGCCCTATCCCTAATCGGAGCAAAAGACATCCTGTGCAGTGGAGAGGGGCCGAGGGCTGCCAGC
>JAENIT010000191.1 GCA_016844365.1 Dehalococcoidia bacterium | reverse complement strand
CATATATTTTTATTTATGAGGCAACATTACCTTTTTTGCTAACAGTTAATATAAGGCGGCTCGACGTATTGTGTACGCTTCGGTAATGATGTAGAATGTTGACTGGCATTGCTCCATCCTTCCCTGGATGGATGGTACATGCTGTAGAGCAGCTAAGGTAAGAGAAGGAAAGACTTGGGAAGGAGGTAATAATATTGCATAGGTTTGATTATTACAAGCCTAAAAGTGTGGCCGAGGCTGTGGCGTTGCTTAGAGAGAAGGGAGAGGGCGGAAAGGTCCTGGGCGGTGGCACAGACTTGGTACCCGCGATGAAGGAGCGGGGCCGTCACCCCAAGTACATCGTCAGCATAGGCAACATTGATGAGATGAAGGGCATCCGCTTCGCCGAGGGCACTGGCCTACGGATTGGCGCCGTGACCAAAATGATGGCGGTTTATGAGAATCCTGTAGTGCAACAGCGATTTAACGTCTTGGCTCAGGGCGCTAAGCTCATCGGCTCTATGCAAACTATGAACCTGGCGACAGTTGGGGGCAATATATGTAACGCCGCTCCATCCGCCGATGCGGTGCCAGCGTTTATCGTCATGGACAGTGTGGCCACCATCGTCGGCCCCAACGGCTCTAGGCAGCTACCCCTGAAAGATGTCTTCCAGGGACCAGGCCAGACGGTCTTGACCGCCAACGAGATACTTACCGAGGTTACCGTGCCCACGCCTGCACCCAGAAGCGCCGGCGTTTACGTACGCCACGTTCCTCGGAAGGAGCTTGACATCGCCGTGGCCGGAGTCGGGGTCTTCATAACCCTGAATGAGAGCCTGAACAGCATAACCCACGCACGGGTATGTCTGTCGTCGGTGCACCCGGTTCCCCTCAGGGTCACAAAGGCAGAGGAGGCGCTGGTAGGGCAAGCGCCCGGTGAGCAGCTCTTCGAAAGGGCAGGACAGATCGCCTCGGAGGAGTGCCGCCCCATATCGGACGTGAGAGGAAGCGCCGATTTCCGTCGGCACTTGATACGTGTGTTAACACAGAGGACACTGACCCAGGCAGTAGAGCAGATAAAAAGCAGGTAAAAAGCGTCACGAAATTAACATCACAGGTGGAGGAGAATGGCAAAACAGATATTTCACCTTAGGGTAAACGGCCGCGATTACGAGGTCTATACAGAGCCCAACAGACCCCTTCTAGAGGTAGTGAGAGAAGAACTAGGCCTTACTGGATCCAAGGAGGGTTGTGGCACCGGCGACTGTGGCGCTTGTACCATGCTCTTCGACGGACGGATTGTCACCTCCTGCTTGTCTCTGGTGGGAGAGGCCGAAGGAGTAGAGGTAACCACTATAGAGGGAATCGCCAAGGATGGAGAGCTTCACCCAGTCCAGAAGGCATTTGTAGAGCACGGCGCTCTTCAGTGCGGCTTCTGCATACCAGGGATGATAGTCTCCTCGTACGCTCTGTTGGAACGAAACCCCAACCCCACAGAGCATGAGATTCGAGAGGGTATTGCGGGCAACCTCTGCCGATGCACCGGCTACACCAAGATCGTGGAGGCCATTGAGTCGGCATCAGCCTCCATGCATGGCAGGTAGAGAACCAGACTCCCTTTCCTTTATTAGTTGGTCAATAGCGTATCGTCTGCCGTAGGGTCACCCCTACGGCATCTCTCCTTTATTTGCGAGCTCGCGATTCAGACAAGGTCAGTGTATATTATTGAGTAATGAAAGCGAGTCTTAGAGCGTGAGGCTAGTTGCTCTCCTGATGGCTGCGGGCGAGTCCACTCGCATGGGCTCGCCGAAACCTCTCTTGCCTTGGGACAACCGCACCCTGGTGGAGTACCAGATTAGCCAGCTCCTTGAGGGTGGCGCGGAGAGGGTGATAGTGGTCTTGGGCCATGCCGCCGATGTGGTACGGCCTCACATCCCCACCGGCCAGGCTGAGGTGGTGGTCAACCACCGCTACCGAGAGGGAAGGGCCAGCTCCGTGAGAGCCGGGGCCTCAGCTATATCAGAAGGCGTGGAGGCCATCACCATCCTGGGAGTGGACCAACCCCGACCGAGCAGCGTTATCAGGACCGTTATCGATGCCCACTTCCGGGAGGGCGCTATCATTACCGTTCCTACTTACGAAGGACGGAGGGGTCACCCTACGGTATTCGACGGCTCTCTACTACAGGAGATGCTCAACGTGTCGGAGGAAAACCTGGGATTGCGGGAGATCATGACTCGGCACGCTACAGAAATCACTGAGGTTGAGGTCTCGTCTCCCCTAGTCCTGGCGGACCTTAACACCCCCAATGATTACCAGAGGGTTAAAGCTTTGATTACTGGCGGTGAATAATGGCACAAGCAGGTTTCTATCCCTTCTACAACGTAGGTCCTGACGGCAACGGTGTCTACATAATAGCGGACATAGAGGCCAAGCGAGCAGCCCTGGTTGACCCAGCCTTGCAGAGCCATACCCTCCTGGACTACTTCAAGCGTAGCGGCATCACCCTCGACTACATCATCAACACTCATGGCCACGGCGACCACACCTTCAACAATGCCTACTTCAAAGAGAACACCGGCGCTAAACTCCTCATCCATCGAGGCGACCTGTCCATGCTGGAGCGCCAGGGCCAGCGAACCACCTTTGGCGGAGTAGCGGCTACGCCATCGCCTCT
>JAENIT010000190.1 GCA_016844365.1 Dehalococcoidia bacterium | reverse complement strand
CCTCGCATACGGTGTGCAGCCCCTGGCTCCGCATCAGGGCCTTGAGCTGGATGTAGTTGGGGCCTCCCGGCATCGCCACCTTTAGCCACGGTGGTTTGCGGAGAGTCTCCGGTTGTTGTGTGGTCATGATCGATTTATCAACCTTACTCTATCTCCGACTCCTCGGCGAAGAAGGGGATCTGGACGTTATCAGGGTGTTGGGTGCTCATGCACCGGGGTATGTATGGCATTAGAATACCTGTCTCCGGGCCGAGGGGGGTGGTAATACCCTCTTGGGTCTTTTCTTGAACTCCTGGTACAACGCATCATAGAGCTCTGGGGACAATTTCATCAGGCCGTTCCGAATAATCTTTGGTGAAGCCGGAGGGTTCCAGCCAAGAGTAGATCGGATGAACGCCCACGGCACAAAGCCGTTGATATCTACATCCCTAGTTTCTGCCTCCCACGACCAAACCTTTTTTACCGTTTTGTCACCAGACTCACTTATGGCGATTACATCATGAATCTCACGAAGCTCTGCAGTTATCTCAGAGACCTGTACGATCCCTACCCTTCCCTCTGGCCGATTAACTTGGACTCTCTCAACGCCCGCCTCAGTGCGGATCTCTGTCCACTCTGTGGGTGAGTCCCCGGTCTCGTAAATCAGCACAAGGTCGCCGGGAGCTAATTCTTTACCCGCCCACTCTTTGTCCTTTTTTTAGCCACACAGAATGGTGCCCAAAATCAAGGCGTTCTTCTTCGTCCCCTGGGTAATGGACGGTAAGCCAATGATTCATCCTTGTCCCTCCTTGATACGGTCTAATCTGCACCACCTGTATTATACGGAAGTAATTTGTAAAAGTAGTTTTCTACAAAAACACACGAACAATCGGTCGTGTCTACTCATTAGACTGGTACCGTTACCTTATAAACTACCCTACTCTCGTCCGGAATAGTCTCTCCATGCTTTTTGAGAGAGGCCAGGTATCCCTGAATGGCATCCCTAGTCATATCTATGGCTTCCTCAATGCTCTCTCTCTGGGAGCCACATCCGGGTAGCACTGGCACCTCGGTCCAGTACCCTCCGGTTTCGTCGGGGTGAACGATTACTGTGAATTCCATAATTCCTTACTATCCGTTCGCCCTGTGCCAGTCGAAGGGCCGTTCATGGTTATGCAAGCCCTTCGAAGGGGCGTATTGCAATACGCCCCTACAGTGTTCGTACCTTACTACCCCCGCCAGATGTGTATCGGCCGGCCTTCCAGATCGTGGGCGGCCTCACCCACAGCCTCGGATAAAGTTGGGTGGGCGTGGATGCTCAGGGCCAACTCCAGGGGCGTGGCCTCCAGGAGCCGGGCCAGGGCCGACTCGGCGATAAGTTCCGTGGCGTGAGGGCCGATGATGTGCACGCCCAATATCTCCCCCGATTCCTCATCAGAGACCATCTTGACGAAGCCATCGGCCTCCCCTAAGATGAGGGCCCGCCCGTTGGCCTGGAAGGGGAAACGCCCGATCTTCACCTTGTGGCCCTGGGACTTAGCGTCATCCTCGCTGAGGCCGATGCTGGCGATCTGGGGCCGGCAATAGGTGCAGCGGGGCACCCGATTATAGTCCAGGGGCCTCACCTTCTGGCCGGCGGCGTGCTCCACCGCCAGCGTGCCCTCGGCCGCGGCCACGTGGGCCAGGAGCAGCCCGCCGTTCACATCGCCGATGGCGTAGACCCCAGGCTCGCCGGTGCCCATATATTCGTCCGTTTTTATGTACCCTCGCTCCGTCTGTAGCTTGAGTCCGTCCAGGGCATCGAGGATGCCCTCGCGGCCTACGGCCACCAGCAGCCTCTCGCCTCGTACCATCTCCCGCTTTTCACCAACGGTCACGTCAACTTCGACCGAATCGCTGTTCAGCTTGAGGCTTTCGGATATCACCCGGGCCCCGGTCATAACCTTTATGCCTCGGCGAGTAAAGAGGCGCTGCAAGGTCACCCCCACGTCCTTGTCCTCCAGGGGCACCAAGGTGGGCATCAACTCGACCAATGTAACCTCGCTACCCATGTCCCGATACAGCGATGCGAACTCCACGCCCACTGCTCCCGCCCCCACGATGATGATGGACTTGGGCACCTCCAGGAGATCCAGGGCGTGGTCGCTGCTGATGACCCGATCGCCGTCGATGGCGAGGCCGGGCAGGCTTCGGGGACGCGAGCCGGTGGCGACGATGAGTTTGGAGCACGTAAGTTCCCGGCCGGCAGAGCCATCACTGACGATGACACGCTGGGGCGAGGCTGCTCGCCCCTCTCCCTTGACTACGGTTATTCCGTTCCGACGCATGAGAAGCTCTACACCCTGGTGAAGCTGGCCGACCACCTGGTCCTTGCGCTTGAGCGCCTGAGTGTAGTCCAGAGAGACGCCGGATGCCTCCACACCGAACTCCTTGCTGCGGCGGAGGAGCGAGAGCACCTCCGCGCTCTCCAGCAGGGCCTTGGTGGGGATGCAGCCTCGGTGGAGACAGGTTCCGCCCAGCTTGTCCCGCTCCACGACGGCGGTGCGTAAGCCTAGCTGAGCGGCACGAATGGCGGCGACGTAGCCGCCGGTGCCGCCTCCCAATATGACGATGTCAAAGGAGTCTACCTGTTGGGCCGATTCGCGGGTTGTCATTTGACGAACCTCTCCACTTTTCAGAGTC
>JAENIT010000189.1 GCA_016844365.1 Dehalococcoidia bacterium | reverse complement strand
GGGGAAATGTTGTTGGATTGAGGCAATGAGATATGAGGCAAAGGTCCTTACATCGTTGTCAAAGGTATCCAAGCTGTACCAGCAGACCGGCAAACCTGCGTCACTGGCGAAATCAACAAGAAGGCTGGTTTTCCCATACCCCGCCGGCGCGCAAACCAGGATTAGGCGTCGGTCTACAATCTCATGGAGATGGTCAATCAACCGTTGACGCCTAATAAGTTTATCGGAGCGTCTTGGTGAGCGGATTTTATCTATGAAATTCAAATCTATCAAGACTACCCTAACGTTACTTTATGGGAGCTTCGGGCCTATAATCTGTAGTTATTATAAGTTAGCAACTCATGTTAAGTAAAGTTGAGAGAAAGTAGGAGGATAGCATAGAAAGATATGACGCTCTGTGGCGACTCGAACACGCGATGAGCAGTTATGCCGGTTATGGTGTGGGCAAGGAGTGTTTTTAGGGAGTGTAAAGAATGGAGATATTACTGCAGCGCTACGGCCTGGGCAGTATGGATATACCGACCTGTTTGCTTTATATCGCTCATTCTCAACATCCGAAAAGTTGCCCCTAAATATAAGTATGTGATACAATTTACAAACGTTCTGAATGAACGACTCCGGTCGCACTGGACATTAGCCAATTCTTGACCCCGATTTGCAAAGATGTTAGAACAGTACGGCATAATAACCCTACTCCTGGCAGCGGCAATGTTGTTTCCCATAGGAGGGATAGCGACATCCTGGTTCCTGGAAGTGCTTCGCTTACGGCCCAGCAACCCAGATCCAGTGAAAAACGACACTTACGAGTGTGGGATGGAGACCATCGGGGGATCCTGGATCCAGTTCAATTTCCGTTACTATTATTTTGCCCTCCTCTTCGTCATCTTCGACGTTGAGGTGGTCTTCATGTACCCCTGGGCTGTAAGGTTCAAGCAGCTACAGCTCTTTGGCTTCATAGAAATGCTCATTTTCATCGCCATACTTGGGGTGGGGTACGTCTACGCCTGGAAGAAACGGGCCCTAGAGTGGCAATAGCCGAGCCGTGTGCTTCGAGAACCTCAGCACACGGCCGTCCCTTCGAGAACCTCTCCGCGTACGGAGTCCCGATAGGTCGGGACAAGGCGGACAGGGAACGGCCTGGGGGAACAGTCTGGTAAACTAATGGGGAAGGGCACACCATGAACAGAAGCCATGATAAGTACTACGACGGCCTGCTCGAGGATCGGCGAGAGGGCCTTGAGATTATGGAGCTGATGCACAGGTCGTCGGCCCCTTATCCGGATTCCGACCCGCAGTATGCGGAGGGAGGACTAGAGATCGCCCCTGAGCTCCAGAGGAATCTAGTCGTAACATCTTTAGACCAAGTGCTGAACTGGGCCAGGCGCTCATCCGTATGGCCAGCCATGTTCGGGCTAGCCTGTTGCGCCATCGAGATGATCAACACCACAACCTCCCGATTCGACATCGCTCGCTTCGGCATGGAGCTATTCCGAGCTTCCCCTCGCCAGGCGGACCTAATGATCGTGGCCGGAACCCTGACCTGGAAGATGGCTCCGGTCCTCAGGCGAGTTTACGACCAGATGGCCGACCCCAAGTGGGTAGTATCTATGGGAGTGTGCGCCACCAGCGGTGGGACCTACGCCGACAGCTATAGCTGTGTCCCCGGGGTTAACCTAATAGTTCCCGTAGACGTCTATGTGCCGGGCTGTCCCCCACGGCCAGAGGCCCTGCTGGAAGGCCTCATGAGGCTCCAGAAAAAGATAGAAAAGCAGCGGATGCTAGCTCAGAAGGAGCGCTAGCCCTTATGACCACCCCTATAAGCGGACTCCAATTGTGGGAGAGCTTAAAAGGCCCTTTCCCCAACGTCCTCACGGAGGTCTTGGACGACTCCGTGGTGATAGTTCCGGAGTCAGTACCAGAGGTGGCCAGGCATCTGAAGGAGAGCCCTGATCTGGCCTTTGACTACCTGGAGAGCGTCACGGCCACGGATTATATAGACTACTTCGAGGTGGTGTATCATTTGGTCTCTTTGGAGCGCAACCACAGCGCGGTCCTTAAGACTAGAACTTACGGGCGAGACAGTGCCGAAGTGCCATCGGTTACCCACCTGTGGAGGTCCGCAGACCTTCAGGAGCGAGAGGTGTTTGATCTGATGGGGGTGACGTTCACCGGGCACCCCAACCTGAAGCGCATTATGATGTGGGAGGGCTTTCCAGGACACCCCCTGCGTAAGGACTTCCTGGAGTTTGACCACCGGAATATCGTGCCGTCCTTAGAGAACTAGCGCCAGCTACCCTGGGAGCGACATGGCAGAGCAGTCAGTAGCATTAAAGACGCAACCTTTCGTTGTGAATATGGGTCCCCAACACCCCAGCACCCACGGGGTCTTCAGGCTGCGCCTGGTGCTGGACGGTGAGAATATAATAGATGTAGAGCCGGTCTTCGGCTACCTCCACCGCAGCAAAGAGAAGCTGGAGGAGGAGCGCACCTACGTCCAGACCATCCCCATCACAGATCGGATGGACTATCTCTCCTCTATGACCAACAATCTGGCCTGCTCCCTGGCTATAGAGAAGCTGGCCCACATAGATGTCCCAGAACGGGCCACCCACATTCGGGTCATAATAGCCGAACTCCAGCGCATAGCCAGCCACTGCTTCGCCCAG
>JAENIT010000022.1 GCA_016844365.1 Dehalococcoidia bacterium | reverse complement strand
GGCCTCTGCAGCCTCAAACTCGTCCTGGCGACCATTTATCACCCTGAAGTTACGCTCAATGACGAAATGCCCTTGGTCTGGCGGCATGTCCTCACCAATAGCAACGAACTCGTAGTAGCCGCTCTGCCCAATCCCCGGCTCAAGGCCCTCCGGAGGCCTTACCCAATGCTCACCTCGGGAATAAGCCAAGAAAGCCTCTTTGCTTGTCCAAATCTGGTACAACAGGCGGTGAGCATGATTCCCCAGGGACAACGCCGTGAGGTCACGGAGAAAGCCTGGCTGGTGCTTCACGGCCTCCAAACTTTGCTTCTGGTACGCGTCGTACTCGCTCACCCTTCCGAAGTCAATGGTCTGTTCTCTGCGTAGAACGAACATGGTAACCCTCCCCTATTACGCGCTCAAGGGCACTATATCTTGATTACCCTGGCATCCGTCTGGGCAACTCAATGGTGTTGCGTCCAGAGCTCCCAGCGCGGGCCCGGTAGTTCGTGTTATCGAGACCCTATACTGCTACAGTAGAGGGACATCGCAGGTTTGTCAATCCAAGCATTAGAATATCTAAAACAAAAAGGATAGCCATAAGGCTATCCAAAACTAGAGGCGCTTATTAGCTTTTAACCATGTAATGCGCCCTCTTTTCCTATACGATGAGTATGCCTAGCCGCCTTGATTAAACATCCAGATTCCTTACATCCTTGGCGTGGGCCTGGATGAAGGCCTTTCGGGGCGGAACGGCGTCCCCCATAAGAGTGTCGAAGATGTCGTTGGCCGAGATTGCATCCTCAACACCCACGAGGAGGAGGGTGCGAGTGGTCGGGTCCATAGTGGTCTCCCATAGCTGCTCCGGGTTCATCTCTCCAAGACCCTTGTAGCGCTGCACATCCACGCTCCGCTTTTCTTTCAACCCCTTCATCGCAGTCTCCCTCTCCTCATCGGAATAGGCGTACTTTATCTCTTTGCCGTTCTGAATCCGGTACAGCGGGGGCTGGGCTATGTACAGGTATCCCTCGTAGATAAGCTGCGGCATCTGGCGGAAGAAGAAGGTGAGCAGGAGGGTGCGGATGTGGGAGCCGTCCACATCCGCGTCGGTCATGATTATGATCTTATGGTATCGGAGCTTGGATAGGTCTATGTTGTCGCTGACCCCGGCGCCCAGGGCGGTGAACATGGCCCGAATCTCTTCGTGGCCGAGGATCTTGTCCTGGCGGGCCCTCTCTACGTTGAGGATCTTCCCCTTGAGGGGTAGGATCGCCTGGAAGCGGCGGTCTCTGCCCTGCTTAGCCGAGCCCCCGGCAGACTCCCCCTCTACAAGAAACAGCTCGCTAAAGTGGGGGTCTTTCTCTGAGCAGTCCGCCAGCTTGCCGGGCAGCATTCCGCCCTCCATCGCCCCCTTGCGAATGACCAGGTCTCGGGCCTTCCGAGCCGCCTCTCGGGCCCGGGCCGCGGTCATGCACTTCTCCACTATTTTTCGGGCGTCTGAGGGGTTCTCTTCCATGTAGGTGATCAAACCCTCGTACACCACGGACTCCACATTGCTCCTCACCTCAGCGTTCCCCAAACGGGTCTTGGTCTGGCCCTCGAATTGAGGCTCCGGCAGCTTGACGCTTATGATGGCGGTTAGTCCCTCCCGCACGTCATCGCCCTGGAGGTTGCCGTCGTCGTCCTTGAGAAGCTTCATTTTGCGGGCGTAGTCGTTTATGCCCCTGGTGAGGGCTGAGCGGAAGCCGGTCATGTGGGACCCGCCGTCTATGGTGTTGATGCAGTTGGCGAAGCTGTAGGTGGTCTCGGTGAAGGAGTCGTTGTACTGAAGGGCTACCTCTACGGTAGTGTCGTTGACCAGCTTCTCAACGTAGACGGGCCTGGAGTGGACCACTTCTCTGTTCTTGTTCAGGTGCCTGACGAAGCTGGCGATGCCGCCTTCAAAGCAGAAGGTCACATCCCTGCCGGAGCCTTCGTCCAGAAGATGGATCCATACCCCCTTGGTCAAGTAGGCCATCTCTCGGAGGCGCTGGGTTATGGTATCGAGGTCGTAGTTCAGGGCGGGGAAGATGGTGGTATCCGGCAGGAAAGAGGTTACGGTGCCGGTGTCCTGGGCTTCCCCTACCACTTCCACAGGCCCCTGGGTTATGCCTTTACGGTACTCCTGTCTGTACACCTTGCCGTCCCTATGCACCTCTACCTGGGCCCACTCGGAGAGGGCGTTCACCACGGAAGCGCCCACGCCGTGGAGCCCTCCTGATACCTTGTAAACCTGGCCCCCAAACTTGCCTCCAGCGTGGAGCACGGTCATCACCGTCTCCAGGGCGGAGAGTCCAGTGGTAGAGTGGATGTCTATAGGAATGCCGCGGCCGTTATCGGCAACCGTTACCGACCCATCGGAGTGGATCACGGCATCGACCCTGTCACAGAAACCGGCCATGGCCTCGTCGATGCTGTTGTCTATGATTTCGTACACCAGATGATGGAGGCCTCGCTGGTCGGTGGTGCCAATGTACATGCCGGGGCGGCGGCGCACCGCCTCCAGACCCTCTAACACCTGGATGTCTTGGGCTGTGTAATCGCTAGCGGCCGATTCTAATGTCATCAGATCCCTTCCTAAAAGTTGACTATAACAAAAACTTAAGTTCTAAATTCCATTATACCAAAATGGCACTTGTTGAGCCACTATAGTTCGACAAGCTCTCACTACAAGTAATTTACGTCTCTGGGCGACCTCCGTTACCGATTCCTTTGGAGGTTACCAGCCCAGGGCCCGCTGCCGGTAGAAGATCATCGCCGCGGCGGTGAGACCCGTGGCTATGTAGCCGTTGCCCAAAATGGCCACCATTGCTCCTGCCGGGCTTTTGGTTATTATGCTCCAGGCTATGTGAGTGCCAACCAGTAGAACGTTGATCACCACCATGAGTAGGAGCGAGGTCCAGTAGTTGCGCCATATTAGAGCGAGGCTGCTGCGCACCGCCTGAACCGGGCCCATGTTCCCTACGAAGATGGCCTCGTCAACGAAGAAGAGATAAACGGCCGCCGCCACCGTCATCACGCTGGCTACAGCGCCTGTAAAGGAGGCCAGCGCGGAGCTTACCAGGCTAGCCAGTCCCCCTAAGAGGCTCAGAAGCAGCAGGGCGGGAATCGTAACCGCAGCCACCAAGGCGTAGTAGCCCAGAAACCTGGCGCCGTTGGACCAAATACGCCTCGTAAAAATCCCCCGATACAGGGTCCCGCCTCTGATTGGCTCCGCCACCGCTCCAAAGTAAAGAGCGGCGTAAAGGAGAGCGCCCAGAACAAGGGCGGTAACGATGAACACGAAAGCCAGAGCACCGCCTACATCGATCCGGGCACCCGAGAGCGCTAGTCCCAGAGGCGCTAAGCCCAGGCTGGGCACCTGCCAGGCAAGGAGCGCCGTTAGATTAAAGTTTCCCACCGCCTCGGCCAGTTGTCTGGCAGTAGCCTTCATCTCCTCTGTTGGCTGCGAGGATGGCGGGTCGGTGACCTCAGTCCCAGCGCTGGCGAGACTCTCCTCGAAAGCTTTAATGGCCCCAGCGGCTAAAGGCGCTATGGTTATCGGGGGGCTAAACCATATAATCAAGTCCAACACCATCGGTATGGCTATGAGCCAGAGGTGTCGGTTAACGGTGGAGAAACCGGCTGATAGGGTATCAATGATTCCCAAAGGCTTGAACTCTACCATCGCAGGTATTATACCACAGCTTACCCTTCTTTCGGAGTCCGCTAGAAGAATGCAGGCAAAAATGTTATTCTAAATCTCCCATGATAGCCCGTAACGTATGGTAGAAGGGTATAATGGCCCGTATACTAAAAGACGAAGAAATCGAAGAGTTGATTACCGAAGAGAAGGTTTTACCGCCTAATTGGCAAAACCGACTTCGCCCTAGACCTAAAACTAACTATGCATACTCAGAAAGAGAGCTGCCGATCCGGTCAGTGTTAAATAGAGCTTTTCATATCGTAATTCGTACCAATAGAATAAACCTGCTAGATTTTTCAATAATACTGATGTTTGAGGATGACGACCAAATGGACTACCGCTTGATGCGTTGCAATGGTTTCCATTCATCTAAACATACTAATAAATGGGAGAAGGAAAGAAGTTTGCCCAACTCCTGGTTTAACCCAACGTTTCATATTCATCGAGCTACTGAGCGGTATCAGATAGCAGGTTACGCGATAGACGGATATGCAGAACCTTGCGATGAATATTCCAGCTACGAAGCGGCGCTAACAGTTTTCTTGTCTCGCTGCAGACTTAACGAACCGCCCTCGCCCCAAGGTCAACTATTTTAGCGATCGGTGTTGTTATGAACCTTTCTAAGGTCGAAAGTGCTTTCAAAAAATCGGTTTGCGACGAGATCGAGCTAGCGCAGAGTGGCATCAGTCGCTACATTGTGCATACCCCGTTCACTTTTGAAGACGGTGACCATTACGTGGTTCTCTTGAAAGAGACGCCCGATGGCATCGTCCTTACCGATGAAGGACACACTTTCATGCACCTATCATACGATGTGCCGCAATTTGATAGAGGAAATCGGCGCGCCATTATAGATCGCGTGTTGTCTGCTTATCACGTTGAAGATGCCGCCGGTGAATTGCAGCTGCACATACCAGCAGAGCAATACGGCGATGCTTTGTTTTCCTTTATCCAGGCCATTACTCGGATAACGGATGTAACGTTTCTAACCAGAGAAAGAGTCCGTTCTACATTTCTCGATGATTTCCAGGAATTGATTAAAGGCGTTGCTCAATCTCATGATGTGGCCTTTGGATATACGCATCCCGTCCACGATTCAGGAAAGCGTTATTCCGTCGACGCCCGAATAAATGGAACTATAGAACGGCAGATTTTGGTATTTGGTATCGCTAATGACGACCAGTGCCGCGATGCTACGATCATCTTACACCAATGGGAGTACTGGGGAGAGGCATTTCACTCCGCGGCTATATTTCAGGATCAAGCTCAAATTAATAGAGTAGTACTCGCACGGTTTTCCGACGTTGTCGGGCATCAGTTCTCCAGTATAGAGACGGCCCGGGGGCGCTTAGCTCAGCACCCAGAGCGACTGGTGAGTAGCTAAAAGTGGGTGTGTAAAGTCTATAATCATACAAATTCTTGTTGCATTAGTGCGGCCATGCTATAATGTCTTCGCTAAATTAAAAGGAAGATTGAGGGTTGTTTATTGAATCAATACGAGATGGTCCTGGTGCTCAGCCCTGAGATGGCTCAGGATGACGTGCCTACCTTTATGGAACGGTTGGGCCGTTTTCTAGGCGAGAGGGGGGGTTCCATTACCTCCGTTGACAACTGGGGAGTCCGAAGGCTGGCGTACCCGATAAAGCGCTTCGGGGAAGGGACGTATTTGCTCACCAAGTTGGAGATGGACGCCGCAGTAGTGAAGGAGTTAGACGCCAACCTCGCTCTTATAGAGAGCGTTCTCCGCCACTTGGTTATCCGGCTAGAGGATTAAGCCGATCCCGCTAGCTGTGGTTCGCGGTCCTTTCAGGTAGCTAAAGGAGCGAGTGCTATGAGAGACCTTAACCGGGTTATGATTATGGGCAATCTGGGCGCAGACCCTGAGATGCGTTTTACTGCCAACGGTACCCCCGTCACCTCTTTCCGGGTTGCTGTTAACCGTGTGAGGGTAGGTGGTGACGGCGATCGCAGGGAGGAGACCGACTGGTTCAGCGTGGTGGCTTGGAACAAACTGGCGGAGAACTGCAATCAGTACCTGGGCAAAGGTCGGCGCGTATACGTTGAGGGACGTCTGCAAACCCGCTCTTGGGAAGGGCAGGATGGTCAGACCCGTTACAGAACAGAGATAGTGGCCAACGATGTTATCTTTCTAGATCGGCGGACCGATGAGCTGGGCCCCACGGACGAGAAGTTTGAAGACCTAGAGCCTGAGGACCTGCCCTTTTAGTAATTTTCCTTGAACCCGTGGAGGTAAAACCTGGTGGTAAGACGATCAAGACCCAATACTGACAGAGGAGAAGGACGGCGAGGAGAGGGCAGGCCTAGATACGCGCCCCGGCGCAGAGTGTGCGCCTTTTGTGTGGAGAAATCTGCCGTAATCGACTATAAGGAGCCCGTAATTCTCCGACGGTTCATCTCCGACCGGGGCAAGATCGAGCCTCGCCGCCGGACAGGAACCTGCGCCAAACACCAACGGGCCGTGGCAGAGGCTATAAAGCGAGCTCGCCATTTGGCATTACTGCCCTTCACCTCTGACCACGCTCGCCTTGCCGGAGCTCTGGGGCCCCGGTCTTAGCTCCAAATTCACTGATGCTTGTGCCTCGATATCTAGGAGCGTACGTCTCCAACCCCATCTCCCCCGGATTTGCCTGGAGAACTGAGTTGAGGTGACTTTTGTGACCCAGGAGCGAGCAAGAACTAGGGCTACCCAGCCTGGCAGAAGACAACGTAGAAACAGAGCACCCGAAGTAAAGCGCGGACCTAGAGTCAGCCTCCTACTCGGTATAGCTATCGTCATCCTTGTCCTTCTGGCGGTGCCCGGCCTAAGCTACTATAACGTCTTTGTAGCCCCTGCAAGAGAGCCCGTGGCCCGGGTCAACGATACCGTGTTCACTATGGGCTATTACCTCCAGCGTCTAAGAACTCTAGACCGGGATACCATTTCCACCGGGGGAACCCTTGACCTCGCCACGCAGCCCTTCTCTCTGCTGGCCACTATCCAGAACGAGGAGCTGATGCGCCAGGGCAGCCCCAGGTACGGAGTGTTCGTGAGTGACGATGAAGTGGAAAAGGCGATGAGGGAACGGATACTGCCACCCCCAGGGGAAAAGGAGGAAATTAACCCGCAAGAGCTGGAGCGGAACTTCCAGGCCAGATTCAAGCAGCGCCTCAGGGAGATGGGCGTATCGGCGGAGGAGTATAGAAAGGGCATAAGGGCCCAACTCCTGACCGAGAAGATGAAGGAGCGGCTGAGCGATAGAGTACCAGCGGTGGTGGAGCACGCTCACGTCTACGGCATCTTGCTGGACAGGAACTCCTGGGATAAGGCCGGCCAATTAAAGAAGAGCTTAGATGCTGGTGAGCGATTCCAGACTGTGGCCAGAGAAAACTCCACTGACGAGGAGTCCCGGTCCCTAGGCGGAGACCTGGGCTGGATACCCAAGGGCGCGAAAGGCCCCTTGTTTGATGAGGTGGTCTTTAGCATCGAGCCTGACAAGGTCAGCGATCCTTTAGATACTGCTGAGGGTATCTGGATAGTCATGGTCGGAGAGAGAGACCAGGCTCGAAAAGTGGAGGGGAAGGCTAGAGAGCTTCTAAGGGCGCGAGCCGTGGAGGCATGGCTGGAGGAGGAGCGGAAAGCAAACCTAGTGGAGCAATACTTCGACTCCAGAAGCTACCAGTATGTAGTGGAGAAACTCAAGGAGTCCCGAGGTCCGACTAAGCCAGCCGCGGGACAGAGCGCCGAAGGGCAGGCTCCCGGATAGAAGGATAGATTAGACCTGCGGAGCATGGTATAACCAGGTGGCGAGTGAAAGCATAAAAATTGGACTCATGGGCCTCGGTGTGGTCGGCAGCGGCGTGGCAAGGATTCTCCATGAGAAAGGGGAGGCCTTATCTCACCAGGTGGGCCGTCCTCTGGAGATCAAAAGGGTGTTGGTCCGGAACCCACAGAATAAAAGGGCCTACACCCCCTCTCCCGCTCTTATCACTACCCATGCCGAAGACATCATAGCTGACCCGGAAATAGATATCCTGAT